>NZ_JBLVPW010000025.1:0-51526 GCF_048286715.1 Flavobacterium kochi | reverse complement strand
AAAACAGTTGCAAAAAGAAAAACGCTTATAACGGATGTTTAAAATCCTGTTACAAGCGTTTTTTTATTGTCTAAAAAACGGCACTAATCAAAATAGGCGATGTTTTTCAGTGGCCTCTGTAAAGTGAGTGGCTTTTTTTGTGAGTTTTAACAATTTCATTGTGTTATTCGTTTTTTAATTAATTTGAAATTCCCTAGATTTGGTAAATTATTATTTTAAAAGTTTTATTTCCAATTATATTATGTCAAAAACAGCAACATTAGAAATAGATGGCAAAAAATTTGAACTTCCTATCACTGTAGGGACTGAAAATGAGGTTGCTATCGATATTAACAAATTACGTGATTTGTCGGGTGCAATTACTATTGATCCGGGCTACAAAAATTCAGGTTCTTGTAAAAGTGAAATTACTTTCCTTGACGGAGAGCTTGGGATTTTGCGTTACAGAGGCTATTCAATAGAAGATTTGGCTGAAAAGGCCGATTTCTTAGAAGTCTCTTATCTTTTAATTTTTGGAGAATTGCCAACTAAAGTTCAGTTAGCGCAATTTGAAAATGATATTAGAAAATATACTTTGGTGAACGAGGAAATGAAAAACATCATTGACGGTTTTCCAAAAACAGCACACCCAATGGGTGTTTTAGCTGCTTTGACAAGTGCTTTGACTGCATTTAATCCAAAGTCAGTTAATGTTGAAAATGAAAAAGAGATGTATGAGGCAGTTTGCAAAACCATGGGTAAGTTCCTGGTAATCGCAACCTGGACGTACAGAAAAAGCATGGGGTATCCTTTGAATTATTATGACAATACAAAAGGATATGTAGAAAACTTTATGCGTTTAATGTTCGAATTGCCAACCGAACCGTATAAAGCAAGTCCTGTTGTGATTGATGCGTTAGATAGATTATTTATTCTTCATGCAGATCATGAGCAAAATTGTTCAACGTCAACCGTTAGAATGGTAGGTTCTTCTCACGCTGGATTGTTTGCTTCCATATCTGCAGGAGTTTCTGCACTTTGGGGACCATTACACGGTGGTGCTAATCAGGCAGTGCTTGAAATGCTGGAAGAAATCCACAAAAATGGTGGTGACGCTGAGAAATACATAGCGAAAGCAAAAGATAAAAATGATTCTTTCCGATTGATGGGATTTGGTCACCGAGTATATAAAAATTTCGATCCAAGAGCAAAAATCATTAAAAAGGCAGCTAACGAAGTGTTGGCGACTTTAGGAGTGGATGATCCAATTCTGGCAATCGCTAAGAAACTGGAAGAAGCAGCTTTAGAAGATGAGTATTTTGTATCCAGAAAATTATATCCAAATGTAGATTTCTATTCTGGAATTATTTACAGAGCCTTAGGAATTCCTACAGATATGTTTACCGTAATGTTCGCCATTGGTCGTTTACCGGGTTGGATTGCACAGTGGAAAGAAATGAGAGAGAACAAAGAGCCTATCGGAAGACCAAGACAGATCTATACTGGTAGTCCTTTGAGAGAATTTGTCTCCGCTGACAAAAGATAAATTTCAATTCAAAAAGCTTCACTAATTTGTGAAGCTTTTTTTATATTTGTCAAAAGTGAAAATACATGCTAGCGTTACATATAGAGAATGAAACTTCCAGATTAAGAGCCGTAGTTTTAGGTTCAGCAATTAATAACGGACCAACACCAAAGGCTGATGAAGCCTATGATCCCAAATCATTAGAGCATATTGTAGCGGGTACTTATCCTAAAGAAGCGGATATGGTAGCTGAAATGGATGCTTTCGATAAAGTCCTTCAAAAATATAATGTTACTGTTTTCCGACCGGAAATGATTGCCAATTACAATCAGATATTTGCAAGAGATATCGGTTTTGTGATCGATGATATTTTTATCAAATCCAATATACTGCCCGACAGAGAACGGGAGTTGGATGCGATCCAATATATTATTGATCAGATGGATCCCAAAAAAGTGGTTCGCCCTCCAGAGGAAGTGCATATTGAAGGCGGAGATGTCATTTTGTGGAATGATTACATATTTGTCGGAACCTATAAAGGGAGCGACTACAAAGATTATATTACGGCAAGAACTAATGTGCAGGGAGTGCAGTACATCAGAGAATTGTTTCCCCATAAAAAGGTCAGAGGGTTTGATTTGGTGAAATCAAAAATTGAAGCCCGGGACAATGCCTTGCATTTGGACTGTTGTTTTCAGCCCGTTGGAAAAGATAAAGGAATTATATATAAAAGAGGCTTCCGTGAAGAAGCGGATTATCTCTTTCTTGTGAACCTTTTTGGAAAAGAAAACTTGTTTCACATTACAAGAGAAGAAATGTATCAGATGAATTCCAATGTTTTTTCCATCGCTACCAATGTAGTGGTTTCCGAAAAAAACTTTACAAGATTAAACAACTGGTTACGTGCCAATAGGTTTGTTGTGGAAGAAATTCCCTATGCGGAAATTGCAAAACAAGAAGGATTGTTGCGCTGTTCTACCTTACCTTTAATCAGAGATTAATTTTAGGGGTGGTATAGTATAGTGGGTTTAGTGGTATAGTAGTGTAATGCTATGAAATAAAAAAAAATAAAATATGAAACAGACAACAAATTCAATATTGATGATCCGCCCGGTGGCGTTCCGAATGAACGAGCAAACGGCAGTAAATAATTATTACCAAAAAGTATTGGACGGGCTTTTACCGGCTACCGTAAATGCAAAAGCACAACAGGAATTTGATGCTTTTGTGGAAAAATTAAGAGCCGTTGGTGTTGATGTTACTGTCGTGGATGACACTGCAAGTCCGGATACTCCGGATAGCATTTTTCCAAACAATTGGGTTTCTTTTCACGAGGAGGGTGATGTCGCGTTGTATCCTATGTTTGCAGAAAACCGTCGCTACGAACGTCGTGAAGATATTTTGGATATACTGGAAGACAAAGGTTTTGTCATCAACAATATAATGGATTACACTTCGGCTGAGGAAGATGGTTTTTTCCTCGAAGGAACCGGGAGTTTGGTTCTGGACAGAGCCAACAGCAAAGCCTACTGCGCTTTATCTCCGAGAGCCGATGAAGAGCTGTTTATTGAATTCTGTGAAGATTTTGATTATGCGCCAGTAATTTTCGAGGCTTTTCAAACCGTCGGTTCAGAGCGAAAACTGATTTACCACACCAATGTAATGATGTGTGTGGGAGAAACTTTTGCAGTTATCTGTTCCGATTGCATCGATGATAAAAAAGAACGCAAAATGGTTTTGGAGAATCTGAAAGAAAACGGAAAAGAAGTTATTTTGATTACCGAAGCCCAGATGAATAATTTTGCTGGAAATATGCTTGAAGTTCAGGGGTCAGATGGTAAAAGATATTTGGTGATGAGTGCAGCGGCACATCAAAGCCTGACACCGAAACAGCTGGAACAACTCGAAAAACATGCTGAAATTTTAAGCTCCAGTCTAGATACTATCGAAGCCTGTGGCGGTGGAAGTGCCCGATGCATGATGGCAGAGATTTTCTTGCCCAGAGAGTAGCTTTTGGGAATTATATGCAACTTTACACTAAAAAAAGCAGTTTTATTGGCTGGATTGACAGAAGAACCTGAATTATAAGCAATATAAAGAAGGGGTGTTGGAAAAAATCTGATTTTTGGTACTGCAGTAATAACCCAGATTTGAAATAAATCGTAAAAGATATAAGCCAAAAGCCATTTCGTAACCGAGTGGCTTTTGGCTTTTATAGGATAATGTGGAAGTGGATGAAGATAGATAAGAGACCAAATAATGCTATTCCTGCTAAACAACGAGAATCTGTACTAGGTCAACCTTGTGTTGATTGGTATGTCGGACATGGTCATTTTCGGACGTAGTGTAAGTCTCTGTGCGTTGATGGGAAGTGTTGGCAATTGGCAAGGGTGTAGATTGGTAATGCTTCGCTGTAAAACCCAAAAACTAATTATTACCAAGCTTGGCAAGCCTATTACGGTAGATAGCATTCATGGTATGATAGAGTCGTCAGGGTGTTGTTTCCGAGATCGAAAACTTAACCCGTAGACCATAAGAATGAGTGTGATTAGCAATTGGTAGTTCACAGCAACGGGAAATGATTAATCGGTATTTTCCAAGTATCTGAAAAATAGTATTATTAAATTTGAAATTTCTTATCTTTGTACAAATGAGTAAAAATCTTTATATAATCGCAGGTTGCAATGGAGCAGGTAAAACAACCGCTTCATTTACGATACTTCCTGAAATACTAAACTGTAAGGAGTTTGTAAATGCGGATGAAATTGCCAAAGGGCTCTCCCCATTTCAGCCGGAAAAGGTCTCGTTTGAAGCTGGTAGGATAATGCTTCACAGAATAAATGAGTTGTTAGCGAATAATGAAAATTTTGCATTTGAAACAACCTTGGCGACAAAAAGTGATAGGTCGAAAGTTACCCTAGCTCAGGAAAAAGGATATAAAGTTGTGCTATTGTTCTTTTGGTTGCAAGACGTTGATCTTGCTATTGAAAGGGTAAAGACCAGAGTCCGGGAAGGCGGACATAATATTGAAACAGATGTTATTAAACGACGATATAAAAATGGAATTAAAAACTTATTTGATATATATTTGCCTATAGTTGATGAGGCATTGATTTTTGACAATACAGCTGTAAAAGCTGAATTAGTTGCACAGAAAATATTAGGTTACGATATTGAAATTAAAAATAAAATTAAGTTCGATAAACTCAAAAACAGCGAAACATGGGAAAGTACAAAACAACATCGACTCAGCAGAAGATTATAGATGCAATGGATAAAGTTTATGAAAATTTAATCGAGTTTAAAAAGAAAAAAAACAGCGATTTAGTTGTAATGGAAAATGGCAAAATTGTAAGGATAAAACCTACTTCATTATAGATTATTATTTTTGATAATCCATTTAAAGCTCTTGAAAGGAGGGCTTTTTTTATTGGCTATAAGTAAGAAAATATAAACGACATTATTCGGAAGTAATTGAATAGTATTAAACTTTTCTGTTTTTATTATAAATCAAAGGATTAAAAAACAAAAAAATGCTCAGGTAAACTATTGCCTAATTTCTTTACTAACAAAGCGCTCCATCTTGTCAGAGTATAAACGATTTGTTTTTAGCTTAAGTTTCCTTTGATAATGTTGAGAATCGCACTGACGATATATTGGATCCCAATGGCAATTACAATAAAACCAATAATTCTCGAAATGGCAACAATCCCTGATGCTCCGAGTATTTTGGCTAAATAATGTGCACTTCTCAGAATTATAAAAATGGCTAGCGCAATGGCCAGAATGGCCAGTGACGATATAATGACATCACTTGTTGAGTTGTGTTCCTGATAAAAGGCAATCAATAAAGAAATAGATCCGGGACCCGCAAGCATCGGAATCGCCAAGGGAGTCAGGGCAATATCATTTCTTTTCTGCGCATCGGTTTCTATCTTTTTGTTAATCCCTCTTTTCTTATTGAATTTTCCGGAAAGCAATGAAAAACCGGAACTTACGATAATTAGTCCTCCGGCAATGCGCAGCGCGTCAATGCTGATGCCAAAAAAGATCAAAACATACTGACCGATAAAAAAAGAGATGATCAGGATGGCAAATACATTAATGGCTGTCCACAAGGAAATTCGGGAACGTTCCTGTTTGGTATCATTTTGCGTAAGTCCTACAAATATTGGAACAGTACCTATAGGGTTTAATACTGAAAAAAGCGCCACAAAGAGATAGATGAAAAGATCCATGTTTTTCTAATTTAATGCTGTAAAAATACTCTTTTTTTTACGCTGTGAAAGGTTTAAATGTCAGGATATTGTTTGAAGCGTTTTTGCAACTAAACCTAATATTTGGGCAACTCATGAACCTTTTTGATTACTTTTGCAAAATAGATTTACATAAAATGATAAAAAATAAAAAAACGCTGGTTCTTGGAGCTTCGACAAAACCAAGCAGATACTCTTTTTTAGCAATTGAAAAATTGGTTTCCAAAGGGCATTCCGTTCTTGCCATCGGTCAAAACGCCGGTGAGGTAGAAGGAATAAAAATCCAGACTAAAGCGATTCCACTAAAAAATGTCGATACGGTTACCCTTTATCTGAACCCGTTACGTCAGCGTGATTACTATAATTATATCGTAGAGGCACAGCCAAAGCGTGTTATTTTTAATCCAGGTACTGAAAATCCGGAGTTCTATCAATTGTTGAAATTAAATGATATAAAAGTAGAGATAGGGTGCACACTGGTTATGTTGGCTACCAATCAATATTAGTGTAAACTAGTTGCTTCGTCAGCACTTTGTTGTTGTCGACAGTTTCATATATGTTTTCTGTCCCGTTAAAAAACGGGACAGAAAATGACGCGTTGCCCGCTACAATTAAAATCGTGTTTCAGCAGTAGCCTTCTTGCTGATCAATAGTAATCCAAGAAAAGTAATCAGTCCGTTTACGATAATCAGTTCGTTATCGAAAACATATCCAAAAAACAAGGCTTTCGAATTTTCGCTAATCAGGAAAGTGACCCCAGGGGATAAGAAACAAATGATTGGAACAAACCGGTCTTTAACCGTCTTTGACTTTAAAAACAATCCAAAACAATACAACCCTAAAAGCGGACCGTAGGTATAGGAAGCTACTCTAAAAATCATTCCTACTACGGAACTGTCATTGATCGCATTAAAGAAAACAATTACCAGGAACATCAAAAACGAAAAGGCAATATGGACAAAATGCCGGGTTCGTACGATGTTCGGTTTGTTAATATTTTCTGCTTTATCCATTCCAAGAAAATCAACACAAAACGAAGTCGTAAGTGCCGTTAAGGCAGAATCTGTTGTGGCAAATGTAGCCGCTGTTAATCCCAACAGGAAAATAACCGAAGGAATTAAGGTCAAATGATGAAAAGCGATTTCCGGGAAAAGTAAATCGGTTCTGGGTTTTCCGGTAACTAAATCGGCTGGTACTTCAATTCCGTTTTTACTAGCATAAATATAAAGTAAGGCGCCTACGCTTAGGAAGAATATATTGATAAGCACAAATATTCCCGTAAAGGTAAACATGTTTTTTTGTGCTTCGCCAATGTTCTTACAACTCAGGTTTTTCTGCATTAAATCCTGATCCAGACCGACCATGGCAATGGTGACAAAAATACCTCCCAGAATCTGTTTTGCAAAATGGAACTTACTCGATACAAAATCTTCAAAGAAAAATACTTTGGAATAATTACTGGTCTTTACGGCTTCAAAAGCCTGAAATATATTCAGGTTTAAGCTTCTGCAAATAAAGAAAATAGTCAGAAATACAGAAGACACTAAGAAAAATGTCTGTAACGTATCGGTGATGATAATCGTTTTTAATCCGCCACGATACGTATAGGCAAAGATCAAAGCCAGCGAAATTAAGACCGTAACGGCAAAAGGAATTCCATAATAGTCAAAAACAAAACGCTGCAAAACAATCACTACCAGATACAATCTAAAAGAAGAGCCTATGGTACGACTGATCAGGAAAATCGTCGCGGCGGTTTTATAGGAATAGGTTCCCAGTCGGTGTTCGATATAGCCATAAATCGAAGTCAGATTCATTCGGTAATACAGCGGTAAGAGCACTTTTGCAATAATGACAAAACCAATGGCATTCCCTAAGACAAATTGGAAATATTTGAATTGTTCTCCGCTTGGTGCACCCACTTCTCCCGGAACGGAAATAAAAGTCACTCCTGAAAGTGCCGTTCCAATCATTCCAAAGGCAACTAGATACCATCTTGAATTTTTATTAGCCTTAAAAAAAGCGTCGTTTCCGCTGTCTTTGTTGCTTACGGCATGAGAGATGTAAAATAAAATTCCAAAATAAATGATTATAAGTGTTAGAATGGTGCTGGGAGTCATTTGCTGTAAATATTGTTTAGGCCAAATTACACAAATAATCTTCATATTTTCAAATTTTCTATTCTGAACGTTCGGGACAAATTGACTACTTTTGCATTTATGGAATTTTCTTCGAAATTAATAGAAAAAGCAGTCAATGAAATGTCTCAGTTACCCGGAATCGGTAAACGGACGGCATTGCGATTGGTATTGCATTTATTGAAACAGCCCAAAGAACAAACGGGTTTTTTGTCACAGGCGTTGGTTGCTATGCGGGAGGATATTAAGTATTGCAACAGCTGTCATAATATCTCGGACAGTGAGCGGTGTGAAATTTGTGCCAACAAAAACAGAAATCACCAGATCATTTGTGTCGTCGAAGATATTCGCGATGTAATGGCTATCGAAAACACGGGTCAGTTTAGAGGGATTTATCATGTTTTGGGAGGTAAAATTTCGCCTATTGACGGTGTTGGACCCAGTCAGTTAAATATTACCACCTTAGTCGAAAAAGTAAAATCGGGAAGTGTAACTGAAATCATTTTTGCTTTAAGCTCTACCATGGAAGGCGATACCACCAATTTTTATATCTACAAACAAATCGGCGATTGTGATGTCATTATATCAACAATTGCGAGAGGAATTTCGGTGGGTGACGAACTGGAATATGCGGATGAAGTTACCTTGGGAAGAAGTATATTGCAGCGCGTTCCTTTTGAAAAGTCTTTTAAAAATAATTAATCCATTTAATGAATCGCTACGCTTTTTAAATCGTAAATGAAAAGCTATATTTGTCATTAAAAATAGTGAAAAATGAGTAAATCCGGAGTCTATTTATTACTAATTATTAGTGTGTTGTTTGCTGCTTGTATTCCCACTCAAGATTTAATATACCTTCAAAAAAAAGGTAATCTACAAGACGATACTTCGATTGCCGCAGTGGAATCAAAGCCGTACAGATTACAGACTAATGATGTTTTGAGTATCACGATAAAAGCAATAGATCCAAAGTTAGTGGCTATTTTCAGTCCTACCAACAGTGATGCTGCTGCCGGTAAATCAGAGTCTGGGTTGTATTTTGATGGTTTTACGGTAGATGATCACGGCAATATCAGAATTCCGGTTTTGGGGGAGTTAAACGTGATCGGATATACTTTGGATGAAATAAGAGTCAGAATTGAGAAGCAATTATTAGCGGAATATTTCAATAAGGAAGCTAATGTTTTTGTGACCGTAAAACTAGCGGGTTTCCGCTATACGATCAATGGCGAAATTGGAGGTCCGGGCACCAAAACATTATTTCAGGAACATGTAACGATCATGGAAGCCATTGCAAATGCCGGCGACATTACCATTACCGGAAATAGAAAGGCGGTTACCATCATGAGAAAAACACCCACCGGGGTTCTAATGCAGGATTTAGACCTTACCGATATCAATGTAATGCAATCGCCGTATTATTATTTGCAGCCGAATGATTATATTTACGTAAAACCACTCAAGCAAAAAACTTGGGGAACCGGAAAAACCGGAATAGAATCTTTGGGTACCATTATTACGCTGTTATCATTGGCAACAACTACCTACTTACTATTAAAGAACTAAAACAGAATTCAAAAAATGTTAGATATAAAAGATTTTTCGATTTTTGAAAACCAGGTAAGTTTTGACTTTAAAGGATTTTTAATAAAAATCGGGAGTTATTGGAAATGGTTTTTACTGAGTTTATTAATCACTTTCACGATTGCCTATCAGGTGAACATTCGTAAACAAAAAATTTACGCTATGGAAACGCTTATTTCGGTAAAGGAAGAAAGCAATCCCCTTTTCACGTCTAATACCAGTTTGGTTTTTAATTGGGGGGGGACTTCAGATCAGGTTCAGACTATTTCAACCACGTTGCAGTCCCGATCTCATAATGAGTTGGTGGTAGACAAGCTGCAATACTATATTAGCTATTTGGTTCAGGGAAAATACGCGCTTGAAGATGCCTATGGCGCCGTTCCTTTCTATGTATCCATTGATAAATCAAAAGGTCAATTGGCAGGGAACCGGATAGGAATTAAATTTTTGAGTGACAATGTATATGAAATCAGAATTCCCTTTGAAAATCAAAACGCTTCATTAATAACCTATGCTACCAACTCATCCGGTAGCACCGCTGTTGCAACGGGCGATTTTGTAAAAAGATACAAGGTGGGTGAGTCGGTATCATTGCCTTTTCTGAATTGGAAATTAGAACTAAAAGACAATCCGGGTTTTTATAAGGGCAACGAATATTTTGTACAGTTTAATGATTTTGACGCAACAGTATCTGCCTACAAAGGAATAAACGTTAAATCCGATGACAAAGGGGGTTCCATCATTACGCTGGGAATGCAGGGTACCAATAAAGCGAGAATGGTCGAATATTTGAATGCGACTGTTAAGATGCTTATAAAAAGACAACTGGATAGTAAAAACCAGTTTGCGACCAATACCATTGCTTTTATTGACAGTACCCTGGTTGCGATGGAATCTCAACTAAAGGAAACAGGCAATGAGCTGAAAACCTTCAGAAAAGATAAAAACATCTATGATATAGAACAGGGCGGGTCAAAGTTTTCGGATAAGATCCTGGAATTTGATGTCAAGAAAGACGAGGTCAATCGTAAAATGGCCTATTATAATTCACTAAAAGCCTATTTAAAAAATAGCGTAAACTACGCTAAGCTTCCGGCACCATCAGTGGCCGGGATTGAAGATCCAAATATTGTTGTCAATGTTTCCAAACTAATTTCCCTGTCTACCCAAAGATCTGAAATGGCCTATGCGGTAAAAAGCGATAAGATATTCAAGGATTTTGACAATCAGATGGAGGCTGTTAAAAATGTGTTGTTGGAAAACATTGCCACAGCCAAAGCTTCTTTGCAATATGATTTAGCCTTGGTAAGCAGTAAAATTAATGAAACGGAAAGCACCATAAAGCAACTTCCCGAAGACCAGCAAGAACTCATTAAGATTAAAAGAAAATATGATCTAAGCGACAATATCTACAGCACCTTTCTTCAAAAAAGAAGCGAAGCTGATATTGTTAAAGCAGCAAATTTGTCGGATATTCATTTTATAGATCCTGCAAAAGATGTAGGAGGAGGGCTTGTTGGTCCAAAAACATCGGTAAATTATGTATTAGCCTTATTTCTGGGAATGCTATTTCCATTGCTTTTTGTCTTTGCCATTTTCTTTGTCAATAATTCGATTCAAAACACGGAGGATATCAGCAAGCTGACCCAAATTCCTTTAATAGGGGTGGTGGGGATGAGTAAAGAGAATACCAATTTGGCAGTTTTTGAAAAACCCAAATCGGCTTTGTCCGAATCCTTCAGAGCTATCCGCTCTTCACTTCAGTTTTTATACAAACAACAAAATGTAGAAGGAGCCAAAACATTGATGATAACATCGTCGGTGAGTGGTGAAGGGAAAACCTTTTGTTCTATCAATATTGCTACGGTATTTGCGCTCAGCGAGAAAAAAACGGTAGTTATTGGTCTGGATTTAAGAAAACCCAAATTGTTTGGTGAGTTTAATTTATCCAATGAAGTAGGGGTCGTCAATTACCTGATTAAGCAAAAAACGGCTGACGAAATCATCAATCATACTCATATCCCTTTTTTGGATGTTATTCTCTCAGGACCCGTTCCGCCAAATCCGGCTGAGATGATTATGAGCGAAGGAATGAAAGGATTAATTGAAGAATTAAAGAAGAAATACGACTATATTATATTGGATACACCACCGGTTGGTTTGGTATCCGATGCACTGGAGTTAGCCCAATATTGTGATGTAACCTTGTATATCGTAAGGCAGAATTTTACTAAAAAGGAAATGATCACGCTGCTGAACAACAGGGTAAAGCGCGGGGAATTAAATAATACCAGCATTATTTTGAACGGGTTTGAGAATAAAGCCAAATATGGTGCGGGTTACGGTTACGGATATGGATATGGTTACGGCTACGGAACCTATTCCAGTGGGTATCATGAAGAGGACAGGCCCAAAAATATTTATGAAAAAGTAATGGATAAATTTCGCAAAAAACAAACGAAGTAATTGATTGTTCTAAATTAAAAAAAATGATAGAGGAAATAAAAAGTACCATATTAATTACTGGAGGTGCAGGATTCATAGGTTCCAATCTTTGTGACTATTTTTTGTCCAAAGGACATGAAGTGGTTTGTTTCGATAATTTTGCGACAGGATACAGACATAATTTAAAAGACATTATCAATAATCCGAGTTTTCGTTTAATCGAAGGAGATATCCGGAATGAAACCGACTGTCAAAATGCGGTAAAAGGAGTAGACTATGTGTTGCATCAGGCCGCTTTAGGTTCCGTACCCCGTTCTATAATTGATCCGGTTACGACCAATGATGTGAATGTTTCCGGTTTTTTAAACATGCTTGTGGCTGCTCGCGATGCCAAAGTAAAACGATTCATCTATGCGGCCAGTTCCTCGACGTATGGGGATTCCGTTGGATTGCCAAAAGTAGAAGCAGTAATTGGGAAACCACTCTCTCCTTATGCCATAACGAAGTATGTAAACGAATTGTATGCAGAAAATTTTAGCAAAACCTATGGTCTGGAAACCATTGGGCTGCGTTATTTTAATGTTTTTGGAAGAAAGCAAGATCCCAATGGGGCTTATGCGGCAGTTATTCCAAAATTTGTAATGCAACTGATGCAATTGGAAAGCCCAAAAATAAATGGTGACGGAAACTATTCCCGTGATTTCACGTACATTGATAATGTGATTCAAATGAACGAGCTGGCGATGCAGACAAAAAATCCAACCGCCATAAACACCGTTTATAACACCGCTTACGGGGATCGCAATACCTTAAACAACCTGGTTGATTATTTGAAAGAATTTTTGTCTGAATATGATCCAAGGATAGCGCATGTTGCAGTAGAATATGGACCCAACAGAGCCGGAGATATTCCGCATTCCCTGGCCAGTATTGATAAAGCCAAAGAATTGTTAGGGTATAATCCGCATTACTCGATGCAGGCAGGATTAAAAGAAGCCGTGAATTGGTATTGGGATAATCTTAAATAAAAAACCTTTTTTAAGGAAAAGGAGGGCAAAAAAATAAAGTATATTTGCGAATTGAAAATTACAAAATGAAAATCACAAAAATCTGTTGCATTGGCGCTGGATACGTTGGGGGACCTACCATGGCAGTTATTGCCCAAAAATGTCCGCAAATACAAGTTACCGTAGTTGACCTGAATAAAGAGCGCATCGCAGCCTGGAACGATGAAAATATAGACAATATTCCCATTTACGAGCCTGGATTAGACAAAATTGTTGCAGAAGCCAGGGGAAGAAACCTGTTTTTCTCTACCGATGTGGAAAAAGCAATAGATGAGGCCCAAATCATTTTTATATCGGTAAATACGCCTACAAAGACCTATGGAAAAGGAAAAGGGATGGCTGCTGATTTAAAATATATTGAATTGTGCGCCAGACAAATTGCCAATGTGGCAAAAGACAATAAAATAGTAGTTGAAAAATCAACACTTCCGGTACGAACTGCTGAAGCGATTAAAAGTATTCTGGACCATACCGGTAACGGGGTTCAGTTTCAAATTCTTTCTAACCCGGAGTTTCTGGCAGAAGGAACTGCAGTTCAGGATTTATTGAATCCGGATCGAATACTAATCGGTGGAGATCCTTCACAAGAGGGACAAAAAGCAATACAGGCACTTGTTGATGTTTATGCGAATTGGGTTGCTACAGATAAAATATTGACTACCAATGTATGGTCGTCAGAATTATCAAAACTGACAGCCAATGCCTTTTTAGCACAACGCATTTCTTCTATTAATGCGATGTCAGAGCTTTGTGAAAAAACAGGAGCTGACGTAAATGAAGTCGCCAAGGCCATAGGCATGGATAGTAGGATAGGACCAAAATTCCTGAAAGCATCGGTTGGATTTGGTGGTTCTTGTTTCCAAAAAGATATTTTGAATTTAGTTTACATTGCAAAATCCTACGGATTGAACGAAGTAGCCGATTACTGGGAACAGGTTATTATAATGAATGATCATCAAAAGCGACGTTTCTCCAATAATATCGTTCAAACACTTTACAATACCGTTTCTGATAAAAAGATAACCTTTCTGGGTTGGGCTTTTAAAAAAGATACGAACGATACCCGTGAATCAGCAGCCATTTATGTTGCCGATGATTTGATAAACGAACATGCGAAAATTGCGGTATACGATCCCAAAGTATCCAGAAAGAAGGTGCTGGCTGATTTGGATTGTTTAGAGACCAGAGCAGCGAGAGCTAATTCAGATCAAATTATGTCGTTTGATGATCCTTATGAAGCCTGTGCAAATGCGCATGCAGTGGCAGTTCTAACAGAGTGGGATGAATTTGTTCAGTATGACTGGCAAAAAATTTATGACGCGATGCAAAAACCAGCTTTTGTCTTTGATGGAAGAAACATACTTGATGGTCCGGCTTTAGAAGCGATTGGATTTGTTTATCAGGGAATAGGTTCTTAAATGATGATGCAATCATAACAATAGCCTTTAAATGTTTTTGTAAAAACAATACTAAAGAGAAATACAAATAAATAAAAAGATATATTTTTATTTCAATACAAAACGCAAGATGAATTGGTATGTGGTATATACAAAACCGAAGTGGGAGAAAAAGGTAGCAGAGCAATTGAAAAAAAATGGAATAGAATGCTACTGTCCTTTGATTATGCAGGTGCGTCAATGGTCTGATCGAAAAAAAAAGGTGGAAGTGCCGCTTTTTAATTCCTATGTTTTTGTTCAATTAGCAGACGCTGACCGGAATTTGGTATTCCAGTCGGTTGGAGTGGTGCGTTATTTATTTTGGCTAGGGAAACCTGCAATTGTAAGGGATGAAGAAATTAACATCATTAAGAAAGGACTGGATGGACCTGACGATTGTGAGGTTTCAGTGGTTCCATTTCAGGTTGGTGACAAGATAGCATTGGATTCAGGACCGTTTTCAGCTCAAACGGCAATTGTACAAGAAGTAAATAATAACCATTATGTACTTGTTTTGGAATCATTGGGGTGTGTTTTGAAAATGAAGTTTAAATAGTCAAAGGTAGGTGCAATTATTTTGCCCTCCGACAAAAGAAGATGGTTCATTAAAACCATTTGCAACGTGTAGTTCTTATGCCAAACGTTAATTTTTGGAATCGATGAATAGGTCTCTTTTTATTTATTTCAAGAAAATAGCAATATCGTTTTCGATAGTGAATTATCGGATGGTTTTTTATGAAAATCCGTTGGGTTAGACCTTGAAAATTCATCTTTTGTAGTAGTTTTGGCATCACTAAATTAGGTGATTTTTTTAAAAAAAGAAGCTGGTTGTTTTTCTTTCTTATAATTGTTTGTCAGTTAGTTATCGGTTTTTTTTGCTTTTTATCCGTGTTTTGAGGTTTTGAATGCATTAAAATTTAAAAAAGTGTGGTTTATTGTGCCTATCTTTGCGCACTTAAAAATCATCCTGATTTCGACTCGTTTTTGTGAGTGGGAATCGCGAAGCGGTGGATTGAAATTAACCATGGTTGATTAAAATTGGTTTGATAAATGAGTTCAAATATAAAAATAGCAATTGTTGGTCTGGGTTATGTGGGTTTGCCACTGGCTCGGCTATTTGCCACGAAATTTGCTGTTGTAGGATTTGATATTAATCAGGCCAGAGTTGCTTCTTTGCAATCAGGTACTGATACTACATTTGAAGTAACTGACGAAGTATTGCAAAACGTATTGCTGGAAAAACCCGGTGATGCTATTGGTTTGTATTGTACTTCGGTTTTAGCTGATATAGTGGACTGTAATTACTATATAGTGACAGTTCCTACGCCGGTTGATAAAAATAATCGTCCCGATCTGACTCCTTTATACAAGTCCAGTGAGACTATCGGAACTGTTTTGAAAAAAGGAGATATTGTGATTTATGAATCTACAGTGTATCCCGGTGTAACCGAAGAGGAATGTGTACCGGTATTGGAAAGGGCTTCCGGATTACAATTCAATGTTGATTTTTTTGCAGGTTATTCTCCTGAAAGAATTAATCCTGGAGATAAGGAGCATACCGTAGAGAAGATTTTGAAAGTGACATCAGGCTCTACTCCAGAAATTGGACAAAAAGTAAATGAATTGTATCAATCAGTCATTACGGCAGGAACACACTTAGCGCCTTCTATAAAAGTTGCCGAAGCGGCGAAAGTTATTGAAAACTCACAACGCGATATCAATATTGCTTTTGTCAACGAATTGGCTAAAATATTCAATCTAATGAATATTGATACCCACGCCGTTTTGGAAGCAGCAAGAACCAAATGGAATTTTTTACCTTTTAAACCCGGATTGGTTGGAGGTCATTGTATCGGGGTAGATCCTTATTATTTGGCTCAACGCGCCCAAGAATTTGGCTATCATCCTGAAATTATTTTGGCAGGGAGACGATTGAACGATAGCATGGGTGACTATGTCGCATCTCAAGTAGTAAAAGGGATGATAAAAAAAGGAATTTCTGTTAATGGCGCTACGCTTTTAATGCTTGGAATCACTTTCAAAGAGAACTGTCCCGACGTTCGCAATACAAAAATTGTCGATGTTATTGCCGCTTTAACTGATTATGGAATTACAGTAACTATATATGATCCTTTGGCTAATCCAGCTGAGGTTGAAAAGGAATACGGTTTAATAACTGCCAATGTATTGCCGAATCAAAAATTTGATGCAGTAGTTTTAGGCGTGGCACACAACCAATTTCTGTCTATTGACATCACAAAATTGCAAAACAAAAGCAGTTTGTTGTACGATGTCAAAGGAATTTTGGGTGATGAAGTTGATGGAAGATTGTAAAATAGTAATATTTTCGCACGAACTTATATTTATAGACTTATGAAAATAGGAATAACTTTTAGTGCTTTCGACTTGCTTCATGCGGGACATATTACTATGCTGGAAGAAGCGAAGCGACAATGTGATTATTTAATAACGGCGTTGCAAACTGACCCGACTATCGACAGACCTGAAAAGAATAGGCCTACTCAGTCTGTTGTAGAGCGTTATATTCAACTCAAAGGATGCAGATTTGTTGATGAAATTGTGCCTTATACAACAGAGCAGGATTTAGAAGATATCTTACGTTCATTCAAAATTGATGTTCGTATTATTGGAGATGAATATAAAGATAAAGATTTTACAGGTCGAATATATTGCGAAGAAAAAGGGATTGAACTCTATTTTAATGTTAGGGATCACCGATTTTCCAGCAGCAGTTTGCGAAAGGAAGTAAAGGAGAAAGAATTATTAAAAGAAAATAAAAGGTTGTAATGCCTGTTGATTGTGCCCGAGACGTACAGTTCTCAATACAATTTTAAAGGTTAGGCTGTTTCATGAAGCTATTTATTTTAAGCTTTAAAATCCTTGAAATTACTGACAATAAATAACAAATAACTGATAGCGGTTACTATGAAAAATAAGCCTTCAATTACACATGTCATTCTTACCGGTGGAGTAGGTAGCCGATTATGGCCATTATCGCGTAAAAGCCAGCCTAAACAGTATCTTGATTTATTTGAAGGGAAGTCATTGTTTGAGATGACTGTAGAACGTAATCGTACTATAGCAGACAAAATTATGGTAGTTGGCAATATTGATAATTGTCATCTCAGTAGAAAAGTGATGGAAAAATCGAATACTCCTTATGTAGATATAGTCGAGTCAACCCCAAGAAATACTGCTGCAGCAATAGCTTTTGCAGCTTTTGCTTCTCACCCGGAAGATATCTTAATTGTAACGCCTTCCGATCATATTATTGAACAAGAAAAAGAGTATAATGAAGCGATAATCGAAGCGATAGAAAAAGCATCAAAAGGGTTTATTGTTACGTTTGGAATTATACCGACTAAACCTGAAACTGGATATGGTTATATCGAGCGGAAAGGGGATGATGTTATTTCTTTTCGAGAGAAGCCAAACAAAGTAACCGCTACTGATTTTATAGCCAATGGAAATTTCCTTTGGAATAGTGGTATGTTTTGTTTCAAAGCTTCCGTTTTATTGGAGGAATTAAAGCAATTTTATCCAGAAGTATACGAAAAATCAAAAAATGTCTGGGATACTAATGTTAATGGAAACTTGGATTTAGATTTATCTCTCGAAATACCTTCTATCAGCATCGATTATGCCGTTATGGAACGAAGTAAAAAAATAAAAGTGGTTTCCTCTAAATTCACTTGGTCCGATTTAGGGTCGTTTGATTCCGTATATGACTATTTAGTTTCTAAAGGTCACCCTGTTGATAAAGATGGGAATATGGTCATTGGAACCAACAACTATACTGCTTTTGTTGGATTGAAGAATACTATTTTTGTTTATACAGATACAGCTAATTTGATTTTACAAAAAGATAGATCTCAGGATGTTAAGAATATATACAGTGAATTAGAGAGAAAAAATTCAGACTTGTTGAATTGAAAATAAAATATTACAGGCTTTTATCTATAATAAGAATATTTAATTGCTGACTAAAGCTTTTGACATAGATTTGCAGTTGTTACTACAATATGGCAAAGCCATGCACTAGTGAAATTATAAAGTAGTTTCTTATTTTATCTTTTTATATAAAAATAACTATTACATTATTATACATTACTTATGAAAAAAATAATTGTTACCCTTTTATTGTTGTTTGCTCTTTTTCAGTCTTCCAATGTTTTAGCGCAGGACTTATTAAAAAGCACTGATTTAAGTACCTTAAAAGTGGATTATTTATCAGATAGTGATATTGCAAAAATTAAAACACAGTTACAAACTAATAATGTAACAATTGAACAAGCGGAACCAATGGCTTTAGCCAAAGGAATGCCTGCAAGTGAGTTTGCTAAATTAAAAATTCGTTTGTCAGAAAATAAAAATGCTTCAACTTTAGATAAAAAAGGAGATTCAAATGGAGACAATGAGTCAGAAGAGCTAACCAGAAAACAAGAAAAAATTGTCAACAAAAAAGTAAAAGACACTATAAATGCTTTGATTTTTGGTTCGGAACTATTTGATAATCCTACTTTGAATTTTGAGCCTAATTTAAAATTGGCCACGCCTGTAAATTATGTTTTAGGGCCCGGTGATGAGTTGCAAGTTAGTGTGTATGGGGTGCAAGAATTTAATGCCAGTGTGCCAGTATCGACAGAGGGTAAAGTAACGATTCAATATGTAGGTCAGATTCCGGTTTCGGGAATGACGATTGAAGCTGCTACCCAAAAGATAAAAGGAGCCATTGCAAGGGTGTATAGTACAGTAGGATCTGGACAATCTCAAGTTGCTGTAAGTTTGAGCCGTATTAGAACCATTAGAGTAACTATAATAGGAAGTAAACAACCGGGTAATTACTCAATATCTTCCTTGGCGACGGTTTATAATGCCTTATTTTTAGGTGGAGGTCCTGGGAAGAATGGCAGTTACAGAAATATAGAGTTGTTGAGAGATAATAGGGTATACAGAAACATTGATATTTATCACTTTCTTGTGAATGGGGATCAATCTGATAATGTTGGTTTAAAAGATAATGATGTTATTCGAATTCCTGCGTATAATCAAAGAGTCACTCTTGAAGGACAGGTAAAACGTCCTGGAATTTTTGAGATGAAAAAGGGAGAAACATTTTCTGATTTATTAGCTTTTGCTTCAGGATTCAATGAATTTGCTTATACTGCATCAGTAAACGTATTGCAAAAAACAAATAAAGAATTTAAAGTAAAAGATATCAATGCAGCTGAATTCAATAGTTATAAGCCGCTCTCAGGAGATGTATTCCGAGTGTCTAAGATATTAAATCGATTTGAAAACCGTATTAAAATAGACGGAGCCGTTTTTAGGCCTAATACGTATTCTTTTTATGAAGGCATGCGCATTTCAGATCTGATTGCAAAAGCGGATGGATTAAAAGAAGATGCCTATAGCAATAGAGCGAGAATTATACGATTGAAACCTGATTTGACTACTGAAATCGTCAATGTGAATTTGGCTAAAGCCTTAGAAGGGGATCTAGAAGCTGATATTGCATTGCATAAAGAAGACATCGTAACAGTTTATTCGATTTTAGATTTAGTGGAAGAATATAAAATAACCATTGATGGCGAAATTAAAAAGCCGGGAGTTTATGAGTATCATGAGAACCTTACTTTAAATGATTTATTGGTTCAGGCAGGCGGATTAACTGGTTCTGCTTCCAAAAGAGTAGAGGTGGCCCGAATGATAAAATCGGAAGAAATAGATGATGCAAATCCCAGTAAAGCACAACTGTTTAATTTGGAAATTATTGCAAATAACAATGAGCAGTTAAAAAACTTTGAATTGCAGCCTTTTGATGTGGTTAATATCCGTAAAATGGCCGTCTATGATAAACCGGAAATGGTAGTAATAAGCGGAGCGGTTAATTATGCAGGAAAATATGTTTTGGCCAACAAGAAAGATAGAGTCTATGATATTGTTCAAAGGGCTGGTGGTTTGACATCAGTTGCTAATATAGACGGTGTAAAAATCAAAAGACCAATTCAAGCTAAACAAATTGAAGCATTGGAAAATGTGAATTTGAATCTTGGGAAAAAAGACAGTATTCAAAATAAGCTCACAAAAAAATTAAAAGAGGATTTAAAATTTGCCACGATACCGGTAGATTGGAAAGCCATTGTTAAAAACCCGGAGAGTAATACCAATGTTACTTTGTTTCCAGGAGATGAAATTGAAGTGGCGGCTTATAATGAAGGTGTAAAAGTGGCGGGTAATGTATTGTTAACTTCAGAGATTCCTTATACTAAAGGTAAAGGTTTTAAATATTATTTGAATGCTGTTGGTGGGGTTGATGCCAAAGGCTGGAAGAAAAAAGCCTATATCATTTATCCAAATGGTAAAGCGGATGTAGTGGGTTCTATCTTATTCATTCGAACATATCCTAAAGTAACCCCAGGATCACAAATTATAGTACCAGAGAAACCAGAGACTAAAAAGATGAGTACCGGTGAGTTTGTAAGTATAGCAGGAGTACTGGCCAGTTTGGCAGGAATAGTAATTGCTTTAATTAGATAAAATGATTAGAGGCGAATACTAAGAAACATACGAATTTCTAAATAAGACAATATAGGTCAATAGAAAATGTCAGCCGAAAACGGATATTAGCTAACAGATAAGTAAAAAAATGAACGAACAAAATATACCCAAAGATGAAATTTCCCTAAGGGAATTAATAGGCAAAGCCGAAGAATGGTTCGTTTATTTACTTTCAAAATGGAGAATAATTGTACTAGCAGGAATAATGGGAGCTGTTTTAGGGTTAATGTATTCTTTTAGTAAAAAACCAGTATATACTGCAACACTATCCTTTGCACTAGAAGACGAGAAGTCAGGAGGCGGATTAGGAGGTGCTTTAGGTTTGGCAAGTTCGTTTGGTATTGACCTTGGCGGAGGGGGAGGAAGTGTCTTTACCGGATCCAATTTAACGGAGTTGTTCAAGTCCCGCGCTATGGTGGAACAAACTTTATTGAGTCCTGTTACTTTCAATGACAAGATTATTTCTTTAGCTGAAATGTATATTCAGAATAATGGTTGGAGAGATAAATGGGACGATAAACCAAAATTTAAGGCTATCCAGTTTTTACCGGATGCCAAGCGCAAATATTTTACCAGAGTGCATGACAGTATCTTGGGGGCGATATATCAAGATTTGTCAAAGACAGGATTGGTTGTGGGGCAAAAAGATAAAAAAATAGCAATTATAACTATTGATGTTTCTTCTACGGACGAATTGTTTTCCAAGTATTTTACGGAGGCCCTAGTTAAAGAAGTGTCCGATTTTTATGTCGCTACCAAAAGTAAGAAAGCGCGAGAGAATATGGATATTCTAGAACGACAAACAGATTCTATTAGACGTGAACTCAATGGAGCCATTACGGGTGTGGCGGTTGCCAATGACAATACTTTTAATTTGAATCCAGCATTGAATGTGCGTCGTGCTCCTTCTGCCCGAAGACAGGTTGATGTACAGGCCAATACGGCAATTTTGACTGAGCTAGTCAAACAATCGGAATTAGCTAAAGTTACTTTGCGTAAGGAAACGCCTTTGATTCAAGTAATTGACCGACCTATTTTGCCTTTGGCGAAAGAAAAATTTGGGAAAGCAAAAGGCTTAATATTAGGTGGGTTTTTTGCGGGCCTTTTAGTGGTATTTGGTTTGATTGTGAAACGGATATTAAAAATGATATAACAGAATATCCTAATTTGTTTTATAGCGATGAAAAATTATACTTTAAAAGTTCACGATGTTAAAAAGGAAACGCAAGATACTGTAACGCTTTGTTTCAAACAGCCGGGTTTGCGAAAAATCACATATCAAGCGGGGCAGTATCTTACTTTGTCTTTTCGAATTAACGGGAGAAAATATACAAGGCCCTATTCTTTTTCTTCTGCTCCTTCGGCAGATGCTTTTTTAGAAACAACTATAAAACGAGTTCCTGAGGGTGTTTTTTCTAATTATATACATGATAGCATACAAGTTGGTGACATTATAGAAGTAATGGAACCTATGGGTGATTTTGTACATACGAATGACGAATCTATTGACCAAATTTATTTTTGGGGCGTAGGTAGCGGAATAACACCGTTGATATCGATAATTAAGGAAGTTTTGATTTTAAATCCATTGGTTCAAGTGAATCTAATCTATGGAAATAAAAATTTTGAATCGACGATATTTTTGGATACAATTAATCAATTACTTGTGCAATATACAAGTCGACTAAAAGTTTGGCATTTTCATACGCAATATAGTCATAACGAAAAGCATCATTTTGTAAAAAGTGGGCGAATTAACCAAGAGTTTATACTTAATTTACTTAAAGATGTAGCTATTGAAAAAACGGCTCATTATATTTGCGGGCCAGTTGATTTAAAAAACACGATAAAAGAAGTTTTGGATATTTTAGAATGTCCCAAGGCAACTATTTTTTCAGAAGATTTCGAATTGGTGAAAGATCCAAAAGATTTTGAGGATATACTTACGCAGCACGTTAACATTCGTTTTCAAGGAAACGATATTTTAGTTGAAGTAGTAAAAGGGAAAAGTGTTTTGGAATCGGCTTTAGATGCTGGAATTGAATTGCCTTATTCATGTCAAACCGGGAGTTGCAATACCTGTAAAGGGAAGTTGAAAGAAGGTAAAATGCGCATGATAGGATTGACAAAAGATCGGGGAGATTTAGAAAAAGAAGATTACTTATTGTGCTGTAGTCATCCACTGACGGATGATGTATATGTAGAAATTTAATAATTATATAAAGATAAAAATGAAGGTAGTTATATTAGCTGGTGGTTTAGGAACGAGATTGTCAGAAGAAACAGTACTAAGACCGAAACCAATGGTAGAAATTGGTGGAATGCCTATACTTTGGCACATTATGAAGATTTATTCGTCTTATGGATACAATGATTTTGTCATTTGTTTGGGGTATAAAGGCTACGTGATTAAAGAATATTTTGCTAATTACTTTATGCACAAATCAGATGTTACGATTGATTTAAAAAACAATTCGGTTAAGGTGCATGAATCGGAAGCGGAACCTTGGACAATTACCCTGGTAGATACCGGACTAAATTCGATGACTGGCGGACGTATTAAACGTGTTCAAAAGCATATAGGTGAAAAACCTTTTTTGCTTACGTATGGAGATGGTGTTTCGGATGTAAATATCAAGGATTTAGTGGCAACGCATCAAAAAAATGGAAAGCTTTGTACAGTAACTTCTGTTCAACCTTCAGGACGTTTTGGTGCTTTAAATTTGGGATCTGAAAATCAAGTTGATTCTTTTCTAGAAAAGCCCAAAGGAGATGGAGCATGGATTAATGGTGGCTTTTTTGTATGTCAACCGGAAGTTTTTAATTATATAGAAGGGGATAGTACTATTTTTGAAAAATCACCAATGGAACGTTTAGCTGCTGATGGACAAATGGGAGCACATTTACATGATGGCTTCTGGAAACCCATGGATACCCTTAGAGATAAGGTAGAATTAGAGGAAAGTTGGGAGTCTAATGAAGCTGCATGGAAAACTTGGTAATATGATGTTTGAAGAACTACAAAAAAACTATAAAGGAAAAAAAGTCTTTTTAACAGGTCATACTGGTTTTAAAGGAGCTTGGATGTTAAAAGCCTTATCTCTTTTGGGAGCAGAAATAAAAGGTTATGCTTTGGCGCCTCAAACCAAAGACGATTTATTTAACTTAATTGATGGAGATTCCATCTGTACTTCGTTGATTGGCGATTTACGGGATAAAAAACGATTAGAGGCCGAATTAGTTTCATTTCAACCTGATTTTGTTTTTCATTTGGCGGCTCAGCCTTTGGTACGCTTATCTTATGAAATTCCAGCCGAAACTTTTGAAGTAAACGTAATTGGTACAGCCAATGTTTTAGACGCTGTTCGATTATTAGAAAAAAAATGTGATGTAGTATTAATCACTACCGACAAAGTCTATCATAATAACGAATGGATTTATCCGTATAGAGAAAACGATAGATTAGGTGGTTATGATCCTTATAGCGCGAGTAAAGCCTGTGCCGAATTGGTAATAGATTCGTACCGTAATTCATTTTTCAATATAGAAACCTACGATACCCATCAAAAAGCGATTGCAGTGTCAAGAGCTGGAAACGTAATTGGCGGTGGCGACTGGTCGAAAGACCGATTGATACCTGATATTGCAAAAGCATTTGCAGCTGGAAAGCCTGTCTTAATCCGAAACCCCAATTCTGTTAGACCATGGCAACATGTATTAGAACCGATTATCGGGTATTTACTGTTGGGGATCAATTTAGCTACTGAACCATTACAATTTAGCGGAGCCTATAATTTTGGACCACATTTATCCGATGCACTTCGTGTTGAGGAAATGCTAAAACTAGCCATCGCCAGCTGGGGCAAAGGGGAATATATAGTGGAGAAAGTAGAAGGGCAACTGCACGAAGCCGGGCTATTGAAATTGGATATTAGCAAAGCCATTTCTGAATTAAAATGGCAACCCAAAATGAATGCGGAAAAAGCTGTGAGTATGACTATGGATTGGTATAGTGAATTTGCTATAAATAAAGAAAACATTTCTGTATTTACTTCTCAACAAATAAATGAGTTTTTAAATGATTAAGAATGTTTTATTGACTGGAGGGACAGGTTTTTTAGGAAGTCAAATATTAAAAAGCTTGTTGGATTTCGATTACAATGTTATTGTTTTAGTTCGTAAGAATTCTGATTTATCTCGAATTGAAAATTTAAGAGAAGAAATCGAGCTGTTTTGTTTAGATGAAAATCATAGAAATTTGGATAATTTGTTTTCTAATAATAAAATAGATGCTATAATTCATACGGCAACTGAATATGGTAGAGGTTGTTCAATGTCTTCAATATTACAAGCTAATTTGATTTTTCCCGTGAAATTAATTGAAGAGGGAATTAAAAATGATTTGAAATTATTTATTAATTCGGATACTTTTTTTGGAAAACCCATGTACAAAGATTCATCCTATTTAAATGAATATACTACTTCAAAAAAATATTTTTTAGATTATTTATCTGACTGTAAAGACAAATTAAAAATTGTAAATATGCGCTTGGAACATGTTTTTGGAGAAAATGATTCTAATAATAAATTTGTAACAAATATTTTAAATCAATTGATTCAAAATAAACGGGAGATTTTATTGACGGATGGATTGCAAAAAAGGGATTTTATTTATCTTGAAGACGTAGTAAGTGCGTATCTAAAAGTGCTAGGAAAAAATAAACATCTCAAAGATTTTACGGAATTTGAAGTAGGAAGAGGGGAGTCGATAAAAGTGCGTCAGTTTGTTGAAATACTCTCGGAAGTAACTCATTCGAAATCCGAATTGAAATTTGGAGCTTTATCAGCAAGAATTGGAGAAATTCAAGATTCTGTAGCTAAGGTCTCTAGTTTAAAAGAAATAGGTTGGGAAGCAAAATATAGCATTAAACAAGCAATTCAAAGAATGGTTGAAATTGAATTGAATAAATTGGCTGTTTCAGAAGGTAAACCTCAATGACACTTAGAAATGCTTGGGAATGAATATGAATACATAATTGGCATCAGTTGCTGTAAAAAATAATTAAACCGAATTACGAATATTTTTGATGAATTTGTTTTTTGAAGGTCATTAACGAAATAGTGCATTTTACAAAAACGATTGCATTAAATCGACCTAATTCAAATTCTTAAAACAATATTAAATAATAATTTTATATGTTAGAAAATTTAAAAGACACTACTCTCCTAAACAGTTTGAGAGAAATAGCTAAAAAGAAATCGACGCAAGTAATCATTGCGGGGGAAAATTACATTCCTGTTACAGGGAAAGTATTAGACGAAGAAGATATTTTAATGGGAGTTGATGCGGCTTTAGACGGTTGGCTTACGGCAGGTCGTTTCGCCAATACATTCGAGAATGATTTTGCAAAATATTTTGGAGCTCATAGAGCTTTATTGGTTAATTCAGGTTCATCTGCTAATTTAGTGGCGTTCTATGCTTTGACTTCCCCTAAATTGGGCGAGCGTGCGATCAAATCAGGCGATGAGGTGATTACAGTGGCAGCAGGTTTCCCTACTACCATCAACCCAATCATTCAGTTTGGGGCAATTCCTGTTTTTATAGATGTAGATATTGCTACGCATAATGTGAAAGCGGATATGCTGGAAGCAGCAGTAAGTCCAAAGACAAAAGCGATTATGATTGCCCATTCACTAGGAAATCCTTTTGATCTGGATGAAGTGATGCGAGTGGCTAAAAAATACAATCTTTGGGTTGTAGAGGATGATTGTGATTCTCTTGGAGCGGCTTACAAAGGACAAAAAACAGGAACTTTTGGAGATATTTCCACTTTCTCTTTTTATCCTGCACACCATATCACTATGGGAGAAGGAGGAGCAGTATTGATTAACAATCCAATATTATCTAAGTTAGCCGAAAGTTTCCGAGACTGGGGACGTGATTGCTATTGTGAGCCAGGAAAAGATAATACTTGTGGCTGTCGTTTTGGACAACAACTAGGAACTTTACCTTATGGATATGACCATAAATACACCTATTCTCATATTGGTTTCAATTTAAAAGTAACAGATATGCAAGCAGCATTCGGGGTTTCGCAAATCAAGAAGATAGATGGGTTTGTACAAAGGCGTAGAGAAAATTATGCCGCTTTATACGAGCGTATGAAAGAGTTTGAAGAAGTATTTATTCTTCCAGAGCCTACTCCAAATTCCGATCCTTCATGGTTTGGATTCCTGTTGACTTTGAGAGAAGGCGATGCGGCTGACCGTCACATGCTAGTACAACATCTTGAAGAGAAAAAAATTGGTACTCGCTTGTTGTTTGGAGGAAACTTACTGCGCCAACCAGCTTACGCTAATATAGAACACCGTGTAGTAGGTGATTTGAGTAATACGGATACGATTATGAATCAATCTTTTTGGTTGGGGGTTTGGCCAGGATTGAACGAGTCACATTATGACTATATTGCGGATGTGATTAGAGAGTATTTGCAGTAGATTTTTATAATAAGTTTAAGTCGAAAAATAAAATAATGAGAATATTATTAGTTTGCGAATCCTCACACATTTATGAATCTGGCGGGAGAGTTGTTCGTTATATTACAAAATTTCTTAAAGAAAAAAATAACCAAGTAAAGTTGGTTGTTTTGTCTGAACAGAGAGACGATTTTGATTTAAATTGTTTTTATAAAGAAAATGATGTTGTATTTCTTCCTTTAAGAAAAAATCTACGTTTCAGGATTGGAAATTTACTTTATAAGACAAAAGAATTAAAACGTTTCAGAGAAGTATTAAATGAATTTTCGCCTGAGATTGTTCATTTTGCTTCTTTTGATAGTGGAAAACCACCACAGTTTATAAGTGATGCAAAGAAATTTGGTGCTAAAGTTGTATTACAGCCCTGGACAATGCAATTTTATTGCGCCCAAGGCTTTGGATTTCGAGATGGTGAAAAATGTACTTTGTGTGCAAATGGAAATTTTTTAAATGCTTTGACAAAAAAATGTGTTACTTATAAGGGGATCCCAAGTTTGATTGAAAAAAAGATTTTACATAATCGGGCTTTAGAAGCAGATGTTTTATTATCTAGTAACACAGAATTAGATAAAATATTACTTAAATATGGCATAAAAGAAGATAAAATATCAAGATTTCCTATACCTTTTGATTGCGGTTTTTTAAAACAAAAAGAAGAAAATGAGGAAGATTATTTTATTTTTTATGGACAGGCCAACTCTCATAAAGGACTTAATGTTCTGATAAAAATTTTTGAACTTTTACCAGAACAAAAACTAAAAATATATCCATTATCAAATTTGCCAGAAAATACTATAAAGAATAGTAATATAGAAATTATTAATGGTGTTAATTGGTCAAATGGTTTAGAAGATGCTATCCTAAATTCTAAAGCTGTTTTAATGCCTTCGCTATGGTCAACTTCTACGGAATATGCTCTTTGTGAGGCTTTGTTGATGAAAAAACCAGTTGTTGTTTTTAATGTGGGAGTGCATAGAGATATTTTTAAAAATAAATTTAATGCAATGGTTATTGAGTCTAATGATATTATTTCTTTTGCTAAAGCTATCGTTGAATTGGACCAAGACGAAAAATTGAGAAAAATTATTGGGGAGAACGGATTTAAAACATTATTGGCAATAAATACTCCGGATAATGTATATTCTAAACTTTTATTTGCTTATAAACAGTAGCATAAAATGAAAAGAGCAATTTCTTCCAAAAAAAAAATGTCAATAATTAACTTGGTAGTTAATTATTCAAACACATTTTTCTTAATTTTAAACGGACTAGTTTTAGTCCCAATTTACTTCGAATATTTTTCATTAAGTATTTATGGGTCCTATTTGGCAGCTGCTAATATTGCTGGTATTTTGGGGTTGTTGGAATTTGGTCTAAGTTTAGTATTTACTCAAAAATTATCTGTTTTATATAAAAATAAAAATTACGGCGGATTTTCTAAGCTAATGGGTGCAGGATTAATAGCTTCATTTATTTTGGTTAGTATTTTAATGATTTTATCATTTGCAATATCACCATTTGTACCAGAATGGGTTAAAGCCTCTCCCAAAGATTATTTAGATATAAAACATGCATTTATTATTAATAGTTTGGGTATTGGATTAAATATTTATAGTAACACAATAACTTCTATATTTCAAGCATGGTCCAGAGTTCAAATTTCTGGTATTATAAATGTCGCTTCAGCTTTTTTTGGTATTATTGGAACTATAGTAAGTCTTTATTTTGGTTTTGGCGTAATGTCTATTTCTGTTGGAATACTTATTAAATCTCTTGTCTGTGTAGTGAGTTTACTACCTTTTTTAATAATTAATTATAAAAAAGACAATTATCCGAAATTTAAAATAGAAATAAATTTAATTTATGGAATACTCAAAGATTCATTACCAGTATTTGGAAATACTGTTTCTAAGTCCTTAATTGATAATGGACAATTACTGATCATAACAAATTTCATTAACCCCACTGCAACGGCCATTTATTCACTGACAAGTAAAGTTTTTCAAGTATGTAATAATTTGCTTGCACCAATTGGTTCCTCTATTTTTTCAAGTTTATCTCAACTTGTTGGTGAGAATAATTCGACTCATTTAAAATCTAATGTTTTAAAAATTTTTTCATTATTTACTTTATTTTCGATTTTAATACTTGCGACTAGTTTTGCATTAAATAATTCTTTTGTCATAATGTGGGTTGGTGCAGATAAATATGGGGGGACTCTGTTATCTTTAATGTTGTGTTTGAATTTATTTGTTAGTTCCAGATTTTCCTATATCAATTTTAATTTATTTGCATTAGGTATTTTTGGTAAAACGGTGTTGTTTGATCAAATAGGAGCCCTTATGCGACTTTTATTGATTTTTTTCTTAATCAAATTTTTAGGGGTTATTTCCATTCCTGTTTCGGAATTAATTGCTACAATATTTTCAGGTTTTTTTTTAAATAGATTATTTATACGAAAGATGGGATTTGATAATAAAGAAAAGAATATTGTTTTATTCTTTGGTTTTTTTGAATTTATTTTGCTTATCATATTAGCAATTTTTTATCAGAATTTCTTTCTAATGAAAGAAGACTGGTTTCGTTTTTTGTTACATTGTCTAGGTATTTTTTTAATAATTTCTACTTGTTTAATTTATTTTAACAGTGATTTATTTTTAAATTATTTACCTAGATTAGCAAAAATTAAAAATAGAATTTTTAAAACTTAAAATTGCATTAGAGTTTTTAAATAATTTAATATGAACAAACAATTAACAGTTGTAATAACCACTTTCAATCGTGAAAATAGATTAATAAATCAATTGAAAAGTCTTTTCAATCAGCCTCTATACGAAAATTTACATATTGTTGTCTGTGATAATTGTTCTGATTATAATGTAGCTGAAGTTTTGTCTAATTCCTTTTCTTCAAAAGAATTAACATGCATAGAAATTATTAAAAGATCTTTTAATATTGGAATGATTGGGAATATTTCTAGCGCTTTTTTATTGGTAAAAACAAAATGGATGTGGCTGCTTTCTGACGATGATGAAACAACCCAGGATTCTATAGCTACAATAATTAAATTTATAGAAATGTATCCATTAATTATGGGACTTAAATTTACTAATATTAACGATTTAAATAGGAAAGAGTATATTCAGACTGATGTGGGCAGTATATCTGAACTATTGTTTTTTTGTAAAGAGAATGAAATAGATTTAGGTAATTTTATTTTTATGTCTAATAATGTATATAATATGGAAATTATTAAGCCATATTTGGGATCAGCGTTTGAATATTCGTATTCATATTTTCCTCATATAATTCCGTTAATTATTGGCCTTAACAATAATGATAAGCTAAAGTTTATACCACTATCAATTGTAGAATATAAAGAACCAGAAATTTGTGCTTCTAGTAATTATTTAGTTTCTGTTTATCTTGGTGCCATGTCTATTAATGATATTCCGTTAAATCTTTCTAAAAAGGATTTTGATGATTTTCGTAACTTTTTCAAAATGAATCCATTTTGGACAGTATCAACTGATTTTTATAATTCATCCTATCTTCAAAAAAAATATTTGTACAGAAAAATTTATAAATCAGTATTTAGTATTAACGGGTCTTTAAAGGATGCTGTCATATATAGATTGTTTTATTTTCAAATCTACATAGGAAGTAATTTTATTTCTAGTTTTTTTTTAAATTTAAAAAATATAATTAAAAAAGTTATAGTGATTATTAAAAATTAGTTGATCTATAAATTTCATAGACATCAACAAATTTAATATGGTAAAAAATAAATCATACCATTTTTGTGCTTAAATGCATTTGTAGAATATGAGAAAAATAAGTTTTAAATGGATGTAGTTTTAATTTTCAATGGATTGGGCAACCAAATGTCTCAGTATGCATTTTATTTGCGAAAAAAAAACATTAATGAATCGACATATTTTATTCCGTTTTGTCGAGATCACAATGGACTGGAATTAGATAGAGTTTTTAGAGTAAATTGTAAAGAAGCCCTTATTCAAGAAATGCTTTATATTTTGTTTAGAATTCTGCTAACAGATAAAGTAAAAATAATTAGCACTCCTATAAAACGATTACTTAATTTATTGAACTGTAAAATTGTAAAAGAAAATTTCAATTATAATTTCAATAAAGATTTTATGATCCCTTCTAAAGGGATTACTTTTTACTATGGGGGTTGGCATGCCGAAAAATATTTTCTAGAATCTAAAAAAGGTGTTATAAAAGCCTTTCAATTTAGTGAGCCTGATGATCAGGAAAATATTGGATACATTAATAAGATAAATGAAACAAACAGTGTATCAATACATGTAAGAAGAGGTGATTTTTTGAATGAAGAGAATGTTAATCTTTTTGGAGATGTTTGTACTAAGGCTTATTTTGAAAAAGCAATAAAATTAATAGAATCTAAAGTTAATAAACCACATTTTTTTGTTTTTTCTAATGATTTAACATGGGTAAAAGAAAATCTTATAATTAGTAATGTAGCATATGTTGCTTGTAATTCGGGAAAAGATTCATGGAAAGATATGTATTTAATGAGTTTATGCAAACACAATGTTATTTCAAATAGTACTTTTAGTTGGTGGGGGGCATGGCTTAATAAGGCTGCAAATAAAATAGTTATATCGCCAAGCCGATTTTTAAAAAATGATAGTTTTACAGATGTATATCCAAATTCATGGATTAAAATTTCTGAATATTAAATAGGAGTGATAAAATGAAAAAAATAACTTTTACTATTTGTGCAAAGAATTATATTGGGTTAGCATTAGCTTTGGAAAAATCAATTAGGGAACGCAATGATGATGTTGATTTTTTTATTTTTGTAGCAGATGAGTTTTCAGCAGAAGAAGAGATAGAAAACCTTCCGGATAATATTATTGTAGCTAAAAACACAATTGGTATTTCTCAAGAACAGTGGCAGCAAATGTCATTTAAATATGATTTGACGGAATTCTGTACTTCCATAAAGCCATCTTGTTTTAAATATTTATTTGAGCGGTTTAAACCTGACGCCTGTGTTTATTTTGATCCAGACATTTTAGTTTTTAATTCCTTAGATACTATTTATGATGAATTGGAATACAAATCTATAATTGTTACACCACATATCACAACCATACAGGATGTTTATACAGGTAAGCTAAACGAGCGCAATTTATTGTATTCGGGAATGTTTAATCTAGGATTTTTAGCCTTAAAAAACGATGCCAACGCAAAAAAAATGTTGGATTGGTGGGAAATTCGTCTAGAGGACAGATGTTTTCAAAATATGATGGAGAATTATTTTACCGATCAAAAGTGGATGGATTTTTTGCCCTCGTTTTTTCCAACTCAGTTATTGATTTCTCATGATTTGGGTTTGAATGTTGCTCCGTGGAATTTTTATGAACGGGAAATTATAAATAGGGACAATTCGCTTTTTGTAAAGAATCGTATAAAAAAAGAGGTTAATACTGTTTATCCACTAACATTTGTTCATTTTTCGGGATACAATTATAAAGCATTGATTGATGGAGAAATAATACAAGGGAATATTAAAAATTTTGAAGGGTACGAGGATTTTAAAGAAATCTTCGATAGATATGCCAAATTTATAAAACAAAGTGACTTCTCAAAATACATTAAATTAGGATATTCGTATAATTATTTTTCTAATCATGTAAGTATATCTAGTGTTTATAGAAAACTTTTTAGGAGATTATATGAAGATAAAAAAATCATTTCTAATCCATTTGATGCGGGTAATTCGTTTTATTTGTCCTTGCAGGGGGCAAAACTGATTAATGAAAAAATGCAAAAAACAGATAAGATTTCAATTGCTACTGTTGACAATGTAGAACAGAAAACTTTAATGTTAAATAGATTTTTTAAGATTGTATTTAAATGTATTGGAACAAATAAGTTTTTTATGTTGATTCGATTAATGCGATTATACTCAAAAACAGAAAATCATGTTTATTTGATTGATAAAAGTTATTTGAAGGATTTTAAAATCAGAAATTAACTTCTTAATGAAAATAACATATTTAGGTTTCAATTCATTTAAACATCACAAGAGGGGTGTTGAGAATGTTATTGATTTTCAATCCAAGGCTAGTTTTAGTGCAATTAATTATTATCTTCATTGGGATTCTGAAGAAACAATTTGTCATTATGAAAATTTGATTTGCATAGGAATTAAGAAGAATTTTTTTTGGTTTTTACGTTTAAATTCAGTTTTATATAAAATAAAGAAAAGAGATAGGAAGGTCTTTATTCATTCTCACAATCCTTTAATGACTATTCTTAGTATATATCAAAGTGACCTATATACCGTTCATGATGCATTATATTATTTAACAAGTGCGAATAATTATAAATTTAAAAAGCTATTCTTTCTTTTAGAAAAAATTTTATATCAAAGAACTCGTTTTGTTCATTTTATTTCTGAATATGCCAAGGAAATGAGTTTGTTTTCTGGAAATAAAAAATGGATAATAATTCCAAATACATCGCATTTGGAAAATTTTAAAATTGACATCGAAATTTTGATTCAGACTAATAGAATAAAGAAGTTTAATTCTTTAGCTACTAAAATTTTTATAGTAAGAAGTATTGAGGAAAGAGCAAGAATAGATTTACTTATTGAAGTTGCGAAATATCTTAAAGAAGAGAATTTTGAATTTTTTATTGCTGGAAAAGGCCCGCTATTAGATTTTTATAGCAATAAAATCAAATCTCTAAAATTGGATAACATCATGCTTTTAGGTTATGTTTCGGATAATGACTTAGTACAATATTACAAAGATTGTGATATAGTTTTAATGCCTGCAGAATATGGGGAAGGGTTCGGACTTCCAATTATTGAGGGTTATTTGTTTGATAAACCGGTTATAGGTTCTGATAGATGTGCTATTCCAGAGGTTATTTGTAATAAAGATTTTTTATTTGAAAATACACTAGAAAGTATTGTTCTAAAAATTAGGTTTGCTTGTGATAATCTAAAAGGTTCATATAGATTGTACTACGAAAGTAAATTTTCAAATTCAATGGTGATGAATAGTTTTAATCAATTATATAAAACTATTAAATAATGGAGGTTTATATAATTACATTATTAGTGTTTTTTTTATTCTCTTTTTTTGAAATTAGATGTGAATTAACTGAAAAGCAAAAAAGGATTTTGAGAATTATTCTATTTGTGATTTTAGTTTTTCAAGTTGGATTTCGTTGGAAGACTGGTACAGATTGGCCACCCTATTTAAATCATTTTAACAATACGTTTGAGTTATCTGATACTTTGATTTCAATTCTGTCTGGCTTTGAACCTGGTTATGCGTTTTTTGTTTTGCTTGTAAAAAAAATGTCGGATGATTATACGGTATTTCTAGTGATACATACTTTGATTTATTATTTTCTTGTTTTTCATGCATTTAAGAAATTAAGTCCTTTTTATTTCACTTCATTAATGATTTTTTACGTTACAACTTTAGGTGTAATGGGGTCTAATCGACAATTAATAGCATTGGCTATTTGCTTATATTCTCTAAAATATATTATCGATAAGAACGCATTTAAATTTTTCTTGTTGATTGGAATTGCTTTTTTATTTCATTCTACAGCATTGATATTTTGTGTTTTCTTTTTTTTAAACAAAGACATAAGGAAAATTTGGATTATTGGCGTTCTTTTTTTATCTTTTATTTTGGGCAAAACAAACCTTCCTTTTTTCATTTTTTCCTTTGTCGGTAATAGTATTGGTGGAGCAAGTGCAAATAAAGCAGATTTTTATACGGAAGGAGCAAAAGATTTTTTGGCTGAAAATCCGCTGGGGATTTTCGGTCTAATCAAAAGACTTTTTTTTCTTGTCTTATTCTCTTTGAATTATAATTTTTTAACTGCTAAATTAAAATATTACAAATTAATTTTTAATGGATATTATTTTGGATTAATTTTTTATTTTTTATTCTCAAGTACATTATTAATTTTGGTAAATAGAGGTAGTTTGTATTTTAATGTAATGGAATGTTTTCTTTTGGCAAGTCAATTTTTGATTATTAAAACCAGACTTGAAAGAAGTTACATTCTCGTTTTGTTGTTAGTCGTTTGTGTTTTTTTATTATTTCAATCTATTTCAGTTTATTCTGATTTATTTGTGCCTTATAAAGGAATATTGATTAACACAGGTTTTGATAGAGAAATGCGTTAAAGTTTTTGTTGTAATGTCGATGGGTAATTTACTATTGTAATAATTTCTAAACTTTAGGTTAAAAATATTAGTATGTTAAATAGAAGGATAATAATAATATCGGCAATAAATTTCTTTGAAGGAGGGCCGTTATCTGTACTTAATGATTGTTTAGATTTTGCAAGTAGAAGTAAATATCAAAATAAATATAAATTTATAGCCCTAGTGCATAAGGTAGATTTGTTTTTAGAAGAAGAATACCCGAATATAGAATTTGTAGAATATCCGAAATCTAGGCAATCATATTTTTACAGATTGTATTACGAATATATTTATTTTAAAAAATTTGCAAAAGAAAATAATGTTTCATTTTGGTTTTCATTGCATGACATAACTCCCTCTATTGGAAATATACCTCAGGCAGTATATTGTCATAACCCTTCTCCTTTTAATACAGTGAATTTTAAAGATATCCATATACAACCGACACAGTTTTTTTTTAGGTTATTTTATAGGTTTCTTTACCAGATAAATATAAAAAGGAATAAATATGTATTTGTACAGCAGTTGTGGATGAAGAATAGATTTGTAGAAATGTTCAATTTGGATAAAGATAAAGTCATTGTTGCACCTCCCCAAATCACAAATATTCCATCAGAATATTTAAAAATAAAGGAGGAAAATAAGATAAAAACTTTCTTCTTTCCTACTTTTCCGAGGCCTTTCAAAAATATTGAGGTTATCTGTGAAGCTGCTAAATTGGTTTTGGAAAAAAACAAAAATTTCAGAGTTGTAATAACAATTGATGGCTCTGAAAATAAATATTCTGAATCAATTGTTAAAGCTTATAAAGACATAAGTACTATTGATTTTATTGGATTAATAAAAAGAGAAGAAGTATATGATTATTATTCAAAGGTAAATTGTTTGATTTTTCCTTCTAAGCTCGAAACATGGGGATTGCCAATAAGTGAATTTAAGCAATTTAATAAGCCTATGATGGTTGCCGATTTGCCTTATGCAAAGGAAACAGTTGGAAGGTACGATTTTGTTAATTTTTTCAATATTGATGATCCAATTCAGTTATCTAAATTGATGATTGATTTTTTGGGAAATAAATCAATTTATGATAAAACCAATGGTATTAAGTATGAGCAACCTTATGTTCTTGGCTGGGGTGAATTATTTTCGACCCTTTTAAAATAAAAATGATATGATAAAAAGATACGGTATAAGTGGAGGAGCAAGGTTGTTGTTTTCATTAATCTATACAAAGCTTTTTTTTAGGCAAGCTCGATTGATTAGATTACCTTTTGATATAAGGAATAAACGATTCATTGAAATTGGTGAAGGATTTACTTCGGGTTATGGTTGTAGAATAGAGGCATTTCCTTTAAATGATGAAAACAAATGTTGCATTATAATTGGAAAAAATGTGCAAATAAACGATTATGTTCACATTGGAGCTGTTGGGTCTATTACAATTGGAGATAATGTGCTTATGGCAAGTAAAATATATATATCAGATCATAACCACGGAAGTTATAATGACTTAATAAGCGATCACCCAATGAGTTTACCAATGGATAGAAAAGCAACATGTAAACCAGTTGTAATTGGAGATAATGTGTGGCTGGGAGAATCTGTTTGCGTATTGCCTGGTGTAACTATAGGAGAAGGATGTGTTATAGGAGCATTATCTGTAGTTACGAAATCTATACCTCCATATTCAATAGCAGTAGGCAGTCCAGCTAAAGTAGTTAAAGAGTATGATTTTGAAATTAATAAATGGATAAAAAAATAAAATTATTATGAAACTAACTAGAACATATTTGGCAGACTTGATATTTGATAAATTATCAATTCACAAGGAGGAATTAAAGAAAGAGTTTAATCAAACAGGAAGGATTAATTCCTGTGCTATTGATAATCTTTTACCAGAGGAAGTAGCTAAAGAAATTTATGAAGCATATCCTACTCCAGAGGAAATGGCATTGCATAAATCATTAAGGGAAAATAAGAGAATTGCAGCTCAGATGGATTTATATAATCCAATATTAGAAGAAGCAGTATTTGCATTTCAAGATGAGAGAATAGTAAGAATTGTAGAAGAAATTACTGGTTTAAAAGAAATGACTCCAGATGAGCACTTGTACGCTGGAGGAATTAGTTTGATGGCTATGGGTAATTTTTTAAATCCTCATTTGGATAATTCACACGATAATGACAGAGAAAATTACCGTGTTTTAAATTTGTTGTATTATGTAACTCCCGATTGGGATATTAGTAATGGGGGTAATTTGGAACTCTGGGATAATGGTATGAGTAAACCTCAAAGAGTAATCCATTCTAAATTTAATCGTTTGGTACTGATGATTACCAATAAAACTTCTATACATTCTGTTAGTAAAGTTAGTGCATTAGGAAAACGATGCTGTGTGTCTAATTATTATTTTTCTAAGAAACCGGCTGAAGCTTCTGAATATTTCCATGTTACTTCTTTTTATGGAAGACCGGAAGAACCTGTTAAGAATATTTTTTTAAGAGCTGATGCATTTTTAAGACAAGCAGCTCGTCAGATTACAGGAAAAAGAATTGTAGAGACTAAGCATATTTATAAAAAATAATATTATTATAAATGAATATTACTGCTTCAGTTGTTTTATATAATAATGATTTTGATGAAATTTCTAGATTGTTGCGCTGTTTGGCTGTTTCTAAATTAGCTAAAATCTTCATTGTTGATAATTCCTTATCAGATAGATTGATTTCCATATGCTCGAGTGATAAAATAATTTACATCCATAATCCAACCAATCCAGGCTTTGGAGCAGCTCACAATAAAGCCATCAAAAATGCGATAGATTCAGGTTCAAATTATCATTTTATTATCAATCCCGATATTTATTTTGAGGGTGATGTCATTTCTCCTATGATTGATTACATGAAAAATGATACAACTATAGGTATGATGATGCCCCAAATATTAAATTTGGATGGTACGGTTCAAAACTTGCCAAAGCTATTGCCAAGTCCTTTGAATATATTATGGCGTAAAATAAAAAAACCTGAGATGGCCTACCAAAAGTTTATTAATGAATATGAACTTCGTAAAGTACCTAAAGAATTAATCTACAACGCACCTATTTTATCTGGATGCTTTACTTTGCTTAATTTGAAGGCTATCAAAGAAATTGGTTTTTATGATGATACTTATTTTATGTATTTTGAAGATTGGGATTTGTCTAGAAGAATGCATGTCAAATACAAGACTATTTATTTTCCTGAAGTTTCAGTTTATCATGGGTATGATTCGGGTGCTAATAAGAGTAGTAAACTATTTAAAATTTTCATCAATTCGGCTATTGTCTATTTTAATAAATGGGGATGGTTTTTTGATTCGGATAGAAAAGAAATAAATAAACGTGCCTTAGCTCAATTTAAGTAAATGAAAATAACAATTACAGGAGCGACGGGATTTGTTGGAATGAATCTTCAAAATTATCTAAAAACAGAACATGAAGTGACACCTATGAGTGTTCGCTACAAAACCAATCAAGAGTTCCAGATAATAGATGATGCTTTTATTCACTTAGCTGGTAAAGCGCATGATTTAAAGAAGGTTTCTATTCCGAAGGAGTATTATGACTCCAATTTTGAGTTGACCAAGCAATTGTTTGATGCTTTTTTAGTTTCAAAAGCCCCGGTTTTTATATTTATGAGTACTGTAAAAGCCGTAACAGATGTTGTAAATCGAATTTTGCTTGAAGATCAAGTTCCAAATCCCAAAACGCATTATGGAATTGCCAAGCATCAAGCAGAACTATATATTCTAGGTAAAGAAATTCCAAAAGAAAAACGAGTTTATATTCTTAGACCATGTATGATTCATGGGCCAGGAAACAAAGGGAATTTAAATTTATTATATCAATTGGTCTCCAAAGGTTTGCCGTGGCCTTTAGGGGCTTTTGAGAATCAACGCTCCTTTTTGAGTATTGAAAATCTTTGTTTTATAGTTAAAGAATTATTGGAAAATGAGTCGATTCCTTCTGGCATCTATCAAGCAGCCGATGATAAGCCGGTCTCAACCAATGAATTAATTAGATTGTTGGGAGTTAGTCTTGGTCGCAAAAGCGATATTTGGATTGTTAATTCTTCTTTTTTAAAGTCAATTTCAAAACTAGGGGATTATTTCCATTTACCTTTAAATTCAGAACGGTTGGAAAAATTAACGGAGAATTATATTGTAAGTAATGGGAAAGTCATGCAGGCAATTGGGAAACCTTTACCAGTTTCGGCAAAGGATGGATTACTGAAAACTTTTGGGTCGTTTAAAAAATAAAAATATTAAAATCATAAAAATGAAAATAGCTCTTATAACAGGAATCACTGGCCAAGATGGGGCGTATCTTGCCGATTTATTATTAAAAAAAGGGTATGAAGTTCACGGGATTAAACGTCGTAGTTCTTTGTTTAATACGGATCGTATTGATCATTTGTATCAAGACCCACATGAAAAAAATGTTCGTTTCAAATTACATTATGGTGATTTGAGTGATTCCACTAACTTAATCCGTATTATCCAAGAAGTGCAACCGGATGAAATTTATAACTTAGGAGCAATGAGTCATGTCAAAGTAAGTTTTGATACTCCAGAATATACTGCTAATGCAGATGGTATTGGGACATTGCGTTTGTTGGAGGCGATGCGTATATTAGGTTTGACAAAAAAAACAAAAATTTATCAAGCGTCAACTTCGGAATTGTATGGATTGGTGCAAGCTGTTCCGCAATCGGAAACTACTCCATTTTACCCACGTTCCCCTTATGCAGTTGCTAAAATGTATGCCTATTGGATTACTGTGAATTATAGGGAAGCTTATGGTATGTTTGCTTGTAATGGAATCTTGTTTAATCATGAAAGTCCTTTGCGGGGAGAAACTTTTGTAACTCGCAAAATTACGAGAGCGGTTTCTAAAATGGCTTTGGGATTGCAAGATAATTTATTTCTAGGAAATCTTGATGCTAGACGCGATTGGGGTCATGCCAAAGATTATGTAGAAGCAATGTGGTTGATTTTGCAGCAAGAGGAACCTGAAGATTATGTGATTGCTACCGGAGTTACGACTACTGTTCGTGATTTTGTGCGTATGTCTTTTTCTGAAGTAGGAATTGTTATTGAATTTAAAGGAGAGGGAGTGGAGGAAAAAGGATATGTGGTTTCTTGCTCTAATCGTGATTATCAAATTGAAATAGGAAAAGAAGTAGTGGCGGTAGATCATAAATATTTCCGTCCAACTGAAGTAGATTTGTTAATTGGTAATCCAACCAAATCTAATACAAAATTAGGATGGAAACCCAAGTACGACTTACCTATGTTGGTTAAAGAAATGATGGCTTCAGATGTAGAGCATTTTCAAAAAGAGAAAATGTTAAAAGAAGCAGGTTATTTTATCAAAAACCAATTTGAATAGGTCCTCGTTTCTCGATACAAAAAAAGCTATCGCATTTTTATAAAAAACACAAGAACTGACGAACTCTAGATACACTAAAAATGTCACTGGGAGTGTTTTTTAGACAAAGATCGATCGTGTTGTTTTTAAAGATATTACATTTCAGATTACAAATATTATTGTTATTTCATTTACAAAATAAATAAAATATGAACAAAAACGGTAAAATATATATTGCAGGTCATAGGGGTATGGTAGGTTCTGCCATTTTTCGGGCTTTGCAAGCGCAGGGATTCAGTAATTTTGTATTGCGTACTTCAGCAGAATTGGATTTGAGAAATCAACAGGCAGTTGCTGACTTTTTTATACAAGAAAAACCGGATTACGTGTTTTTGGCCGCCGCAAAGGTTGGTGGGATTGTCGCCAATAATACCTATAAAGCCGATTTTATTTACGAGAACTTGATGATTCAGAATAATGTGATCCATCAAGCCTATGCGAATAAAGTTAAGAAATTGATGTTCCTTGGTTCCTCCTGTATTTATCCAAAGTTAGCGCCACAGCCTCTGAAAGAAGATTATTTATTAACGGGAGTTTTAGAACCTACTAATGAACCCTATGCAATTGCTAAAATTGCGGGCATCAAAATGTGTGATGCATACAGGGATCAATATGGCTGCGATTTTATATCGGTAATGCCAACTAATTTATATGGGCCAAATGATAATTATGACCTTAATAATTCGCATGTTTTGCCTGCCATGTTGCGGAAGTTTATAACAGCGAAACACAATGGAGATGCAGCTGTGACCATTTGGGGAACTGGTAGTCCAAAGCGAGAATTTTTGCATGCCGATGATTTGGCAGAGGCGTGCCTTTTTTTAATGGAAAATTACGATGAAGCTGGATTGGTTAATATTGGAATCGGAGAAGATATTTCTATCTTTGATTTAGCTAAATTAGTAAAGAAAATAGTTGACTTTGAAGGAGAAATTTTGACAGATACTACAAAGCCAGATGGAACACCTCGTAAATTGATGGACGTTTCTAAACTGAATAGATTGGGTTGGAAAGCGAAAATTAGTTTGGAAGCAGGCATTCAAAAAGTATATCAGGAAATAAAAGATTATGACTGGTCCCTCGAATAATATGCTCTTCTTAATTCTTAGTTTTCTTCTTTTCGATACAATTTTCTGTAGAAAATCAATTGAAATTGTGAAAATAAAATTAAAAACTAATGGTTATAAATGTGTTTACATATGGTAAATAGACCACGGATGATAAAACAGGTTGAAAATAAGGGATAGTTAGAAATATAAAATAATAATATGATCATTGAAAAAACAATTATAGAAGATTTAGTAATCATTACTCCGACAGTTTTTGAAGATTCGAGAGGCTATTTTTTTGAAGCGTACAATCAGACTAAATTCCATGAAAATGGAATCAACTATCAATTTATACAAGACAATCAATCTTTCTCCAAACGTGGGGTGATTCGAGGATTGCATTTGCAAATTAATCCTTTTGCTCAAGCGAAGTTAGTACGAGTACTGCAAGGAGAAATTCTGGATGTAGCAGTAGATTTACGTAAAAACTCATCTACTTACGGACAACATTTTAGTGTGCTTTTAAGTTCAGACAATAAAAAACAATTGATGGTGCCTCACGGATTTGCTCATGGATTTTCAGTTTTGAGTGAAACCGCTTCGGTACTTTATAAAGTAGATCAATTGTATCACAAGGAGAGCGAAAGAGGGATTCGTTATGATGACGCTACTTTAGCTATTGATTGGCAAGTAAATCCAGGGGAGATTATTGTTTCTGAAAAGGATTTGATATTGCCTAATTTTAATCAAATCGATTGGATTTTTGAATAATATGAAAAAAATTTTAGTAACAGGAGCAAAAGGGCAATTAGGCTCAGAATTAGTATTATTATCAAAAAATTATAATCAATTTGATTGGGTTTTTACAGACAGAGAGGAACTCGATCTATGTGATTTAACAAATTTGGAATCTGACCTAAGCACTATTAATCCTCAGATAATTATAAATTGTGCTGCGCATACGGCAGTTGACAAAGCGGAGTCGGAAGTTGAATTGTCAGATGTTTTAAATCATCAGTCGATAGCTGTTCTTGCTAAATGGAGTCATTCGAATGCGTGTCAATTAATACATGTTTCTACAGATTATGTTTTTGACGGAAGTGCTGCAATAGCATTGACCGAAACTGCTCAAACCAATCCCATTAATGTGTATGGCATTACAAAATTAGCAGGGGAAAAGGCTTGTTTGCAAGAAAATCCAGATTCAATTATTATAAGAACCTCGTGGGTTTATTCTAGCTTTGGCAACAATTTTGTAAAAACTATGTCGAAATTAATGCAAGAAAGAGATAGTTTGAATGTGGTAAATGATCAAATTGGGAGCCCTACTTATGCAGCGGATTTAGCGCAAGCCATTATGACAATACTAACACATAATAATTGGCAAGCAGGTATTTATAATTTTTCCAATGAAGGGGAAATCAGCTGGTATGAATTTGCTTTGGCGATAAAGGAAATTGGTAATTTTGACTGTAAAATTATTGGAATATCGTCCTCTAATTATCCAACTCCTGCAAAACGACCACAGTATTCTTTATTGGATAAAAGCAAAATAAAAAACACTTTTGGAGTTATAGTGCCAGAATATAAAGAAAGTTTGAAAAAATGCATACAGGTTACAGGTTAAAGGTTTCACCAGTGCTCGATATAATTTTTATAAAAATGCTTTTGCTATTTTATAAAATCACTCAAACTGATAAGTAATAAAAATATACAAATGAAAAAAATCTTAATAACAGGTGGAGCCGGTTTTATTGGGTCCCACGTAGTAAGGCGTTTCGTAAACAAGTATCCACAATATCAAATTTTTAATTTAGACGCACTAACTTATGCAGGAAATCTAGAAAACATTGTTGATATAGAGGCGGCCCCTAATTACACTTTTATAAAAGGAGATATTGTTGACGCAGAATTTATTAATCAATTATTTGCGGAGCATTTATTTGATGGTGTTTTGCATTTGGCTGCCGAATCACATGTGGATCGTTCTATAACTGATCCATTATCCTTTGTGAAAACAAATGTCATTGGAACCATGAATCTATTGAATGCTGCTAAGGCTATTTGGCAAAATAATTATGAAGGAAAGCGTTTTTACCACATCAGTACCGATGAGGTGTATGGAAGCTTAGGTGCAGAAGGATTATTTACCGAGACCACTGCATATGATCCTAATTCGCCTTATTCGGCTTCAAAAGCCAGTTCTGATCATTTTGTCAGAGCGTATGGCGAAACTTATGGTTTACCTTACGTGTTAACTAATTGTTCCAATAATTATGGTCCTTTTCATTTTCCGGAAAAATTGATTCCTTTATTTATTAATAATATCATTCAAAACAAACCTTTGCCCGTTTATGGTGATGGGAAATACACCCGTGATTGGCTCTTTGTAGAAGATCATGCCGTGGCGATTGATTTAGTTTTCCATGAAGGTGTCAATCATGACACTTATAACATTGGCGGTTTTAATGAATGGCAAAATATTGATTTGGTAAAGTTGCTTTGTAAGATAATGGATGAGAAACTGGGAAGAGTGCCAGGGACATCCGAGCAATTGATTGCTTATGTAAAAGACCGTCCAGGACATGATTTGCGCTATGCTATTGATGCCAGTAAGATAAACAAAGAGTTGGGATGGAAGCCTTCCGTTACTTTCGAGCAGGGATTGGAAAGAACCGTAAACTGGTATCTGGAAAATCAAACTTGGTTGAATAATATTACTTCAGGGGAATATGCTACGTATTACGAAAAACAATATAACTAATCAAAAGCTAAAAATAATATGAAAGGAATTATATTAGCTGGGGGTTCAGGAACCCGTTTGCATCCTTTAACATTGGCAATGAGTAAACAAATGATGCCGGTGTATGACAAACCTATGATTTATTATCCGTTATCTACTTTAATGATGGCAGGGATCAATGAAATATTAATTATTTCAACCCCACATGATTTGCCTAATTTTAAAAAATTATTAGGAGACGGAAATACAATAGGTTGTCAATTCAGTTATGCTGAACAAGCTATTCCTAACGGTTTAGCGCAAGCTTTTGTTATTGGGGAAGAATTTATCGGAAAAGATAGTGTAGCCTTAGTTTTAGGGGATAATATTTTCTTTGGTTCCAATATGGATGAGTTGTTACAGTCCAATACTAATCCGGCAGGTGGGGTTGTGTTTGCTTATCACGTTTCAGATCCTGAACGATATGGTGTTGTTGAATTTGATTCTAATTTTAAAGCGCTTTCTATTGAGGAAAAACCAGTGGAGCCGAAATCAAATTATGCGGTGCCTGGTTTGTATTTTTATGATAATACAGTAGTGGAAATTGCCAAGAATATCAAACCCAGTGCTCGTGGAGAATATGAAATTACTGATGTGAACAAAGTGTATTTAGAAAAAGGAGCTTTGAAAGTAGGAATTTTAAGTAGAGGGACCGCTTGGTTAGATACCGGAACTTTTAATAGCTTGATGCAGGCGGGACAATTTGTTCAGGTTATTGAAGAACGTCAGGGATTGAAGGTCGGTTGTATTGAAGAAATTGCCTGGAGGCAAGGTTTTATTACTGAGCAACAACTAAAAGACCTGGCTGATCCTTTGAAAAAATCGGGCTATGGCGAATATCTTTTGAGCTTATTGAAGCACAAGTTGTAAGTGTTTTAGGTAGCATCGTTCAAGTTTTAGACTGAATTTAGATAGTAGATTTCCGGATTACACATAGTTTAAAATATGGTATACATTACATTAATTATTTTATTGGTTGGTATTGAACTTATTTATTTCAAAATTGCAGATAAATACAATATAATCGATAAACCCAATAGTAGATCGTCTCATACTTCCGTTACTTTAAGAGGCGGTGGTATTATTTTTCCAATAGCGATTAGTCTCGCTTTTTTTCTGGGATATGTTTCCTGGTCAATAGCACTGGCAGTAGTATTGGTAGCGGTTGTTAGTTTTATTGACGATATCAAACCGTTATCCCAGTTGCCTCGATTTGTATCACATGTTATAGCCGTTGGTTTGGTTTTTTACGAGTTACACTTATTTTTTGAACCGATTTGGCTGCTTCCTATTGTGTTTGTATTATTAATAGGTTGGGTAAATGCTTTTAATTTTATGGACGGTATTAATGGAATAACCGTTTTATATGCATTAACGGCTATCGTTAGTTTTTCTTTTTTATCCATTAACAAAGCCAGTTTGCCATTGCTAATTACTATGGGATTGTCTTGTTTTGCTTTTGGGATATTTAATGTTAGAAAAAAAGCAAAAACCTTTGCAGGGGATGTTGGTAGTATTAGTATGGCACTTTTTTTAGGCTATTTTATGATAAAGACTATTATTGATTCGGGGCAATTTGGCTATATTCTTTTCTTTTCCGTTTATGGGATTGATGCCATTATTACCATCGTGAATAGATTACTTAAAAAAGAAAATATATTTCAACCACACCGTTCTCATTTGTATCAGTATTTGGCCAATGAAATGGGCTATTCTCATATTTTAGTTTCCTTAATTTATGCAGGATTTCAAGTAGGAATAAATGGATTTATTATTTATATGGATATCAAAGGATATTTAACCCTATTCTTTATAGGGGGATTTTTACTAGTACTGACTTTTATTTATTTACTAGTCCGAAAGTTTGTTATTCGTAAAATGATTCTGAGAAATTTGTAATACGTTTTTTTACTTGTATTTTAATCTACAATAAAATACTTTAAAAGGTATGATAAAACGTTTTTTTGATATTATTTTCTCCCTCTTTCACTTCTCTTATTTTTTTGGGTTGTATTAATTTCTTGGCTGCTTGCAGCAATAGATACACGTACTAGTGGAATCTTCATCCAAGAGCGGATTGGTCAATTTGGTGCGCTATTCAAAATTTATAAACTCCGCACGATTCAAGTTTTACCCTATTCGGAAAAAGTCCGTATTTCCAAAATAGGTAAGGTACTTCGTCGCTATAAATTAGACGAGTTGCCGCAATTCTTTAATGTTTTAAAAGGAGAAATGAGTGTAGTAGGTCCAAGACCAGATTTGCCAGGTTATTATGATTTGTTAGAAGGTGAAAATCGTAAAATATTGGAATTAAAACCTGGATTAACCAGTTTAGCCTCTTTAAAATATAGCAAAGAGGGGTGTTTGTTAGAAAAGCAGACATCACCTACTGCTTGCAACAGTGTAATTTTTTCGGATAAAGTAAAACTGAATTTAGACTATTATTATCATCGAAGTTTTTGGGGAGATATCACCATTATTTTGAAAACTATTTGCTTTGTTTTTTTTTTTTTGAAAAAAATAAAGCAAATAGTTGAATGTTATGACCAGAATCTAAGAGTGATTTTTTTCTTAATTTAGCAAAATACGATTTCCATCGTTTTTATTTTTTAGAAGATGCATAAAAATAAAATTTGGCTTTCGGCTCCTCATATGGGAGGGAGCGAACTGAAATACATACAGCAAGCATTTGATTCGAATTGGATTGCTCCAGTCGGATCAAACATAGATTGTTTCGAACAAGATTTAGAGGCCTATTTAGGCTCGTGTCATGTTGCCGTTTTAAATTCTGGTACGGCAGCCATTCATTTGGGATTAATTCTTTTGGGAGTGCAGGCGGGAGATATCGTAATTTGTCAGAGTATGACTTTTTCAGCTTCAGCCAATCCAATTTTATATTTGGGTGCAACTCCGGTCTTTATAGACAGTGAATCGGAAACATGGAATTTGTGTCCCATTGCACTTGAAGAAGCTATTGTAGATACTATTGCAAAAGGTAAAAAGCCCAAAGTAATACTCACCGTTCATTTGTATGGGGTTCCGTATAAAATTGATGAGATCAGAGCGGTTGCCGATAAGTATTCCATTTCCATTCTTGAAGATAGCGCCGAAGCATTGGGAAGTAGCTACAAGGGACAACGATGCGGTACTTTTGGGGATGTTGGGATTTTCTCTTTCAATGGAAGTAAAATCATAACTACTTCTGGAGGAGGAGCGTTAGTAACTCATTCGAAAGAACTAAAAGATAAAGCCATTTTTTTGGCGACACAAGCCAGAGATGTAGCACCGCATTACCAGCATAGTGAAATAGGGTACAATTATAGAATGAGTAATATCTGTGCGGGTATCGGACGCGGACAAATGGAAGTTTTGGATCATCATATTGGCTTAAGAAGAAGCATGCATGAATTTTATGTCGAAGTATTTAAAGATATTGAAGGAGTTACCGTTTTTAAAGTCCCTAATGCTAATCATTTTTCTAATTATTGGTTGAGTACTATTCTAATAAATCCTTTGGAAACCAATGGGGTTACAAGAGAAACCTTAAGATGGGCATTGGAAGCAGAAAATATTGAGTCTAGACCTTTGTGGAAGCCCATGCACTTACAACCTGTCTTTTACAACTACCCTTATTATGGCAATCAAATTGCCGAAACCCTTTTTAATAATGGACTTTGTTTACCATCAGGTTCTAATATGTCTCCGGATGATTGTAACCGTATAAAATCCGTAATCTTACAATTGTTTTGGAAATAGAAATGAAGAAGCTGTTTCTAAAAAAAAGATGACATGATTCAGTTTTGTTGTTTAATTGCTTTTAAAAATTAAATTGGATTGCTTTGTTTCCCTTTATCTATTAATTAATTGTTATTTTTGTTTTTAATAAAAACAGTAATCTTTAAAAAACATTATTTTGAGTGATACTAACTCTGGTTCATCGCCTATAAACTCTAATTTTTTTTCAAGAGAAAACTTGAAATTTAATATTCATAATTTGAGCTATCTGCCCAGATGGATTATTATTATGATAGATTTTTCAGTTTTAGTTTTGTCGTTTTTTTTTACTATTCTAATATTTAAAGGAACAGGATTAGACTATATAATTACACCACATAGTTTTTTATTCATAGGGTCTTTTTTTACGGTTAATATTTTCTTTTTTTGGTTGTTTAGGACCTATTCCGGAATTATTCGTCACTCTTCTTATATTGATGCGGTTAAGCTTTTGTTTTCACAAATGGCAGTGCTTGTCATATTTCTTTTTTTTAATTTTGGGTATGAGTTGTTGTATGGCGATAAAGCTTTTTTAAATACTGCTTTTTTTATCAATATAGTGCTTTCTTTTTGCGGGTTATTCTTGTACCGGGTTATAATTAAGCAAACTTTTGAGTTTTATTTTTCAGAACAAGGAACAAATAAATTAATTAGAACGATTATTTATGGTACGGATGCTAATGCCATATCAGTTGCCAACGCTTTAAAATTTGAGACACCTACCCGATTTAAAATTGTAGGATTTGTTGATAAAAACAACCAAAATGCAACTAAACGCATGTTGGATTTGCCAATATTAATTAAAAAGAAAAAGCTACCACCATTAATGCGTTCCGTTAATGCCCAAGCGGTTATTATTGCCGATAAAAGTTTGTCAAAAGAAGAACAATTAATTATTGTTGACCAATGTTTAGAATTCAATTACACTGTATATACGGTACCATTGATTTCCGATTGGGAAAATCAAAAAGAAATTTCCAAAAAAGTAAAAAACATTCAAATTGAAGATTTACTGGAAAGAAAGCCCATTGTATTAGACAGTAAATTGATTTCTAAGCAGCTTAAAGATAAAACCATACTTATTACCGGTGCTGCAGGATCTATTGGGAGTGAAATTGTACGTCAGGTATTAGTTTTTAATCCAAAAAAAGTCGTTATTTTAGATCAGGCTGAAACACCTTTACATCATCTTTGTTTAGAATTGCAAAATCTGGATTCCAATATAAAAATTCATAATGTTATCGCTGATGTAAGAAATAAAATAGCCATGAACAAGGTTTTTAAACGCTATCAACCTCAGGTGGTTTTTCATGCAGCAGCCTATAAACATGTGCCGCTTATGGAGGAAAATCCTAGTCAAGCAATTCTTACGAATGTAAAGGGGACCAAATATCTTGCTGATTTGTCTTGTTTGTACAAAGTTAAAAAATTTGTGATGGTATCTACTGACAAAGCAGTAAACCCCAGTAATGTAATGGGAGCCAGCAAAAGAATAGCCGAAAAATATGTGCAATCCTTGCAATTAAAAAATAAGAATGAAGAGGAAAAAAATGCTACAAAATTTATTACCACTCGTTTTGGAAATGTTTTAGGTTCCAATGGTTCTGTAGTCCCTTTGTTTACCAAACAAATAGCTGATGGGGGACCGGTTACGATTACCCACCCTGATATCATTAGGTATTTTATGACCATACCGGAAGCCTGTCAATTAGTTTTAGAAGCGGGAGCGATGGGGAATGGTGGAGAGATTTATATTTTTGATATGGGAAAACCGGTGAAAATTATTGATTTGGCAAAAAAGATGATTAAGCTGGCTGGATTTATTCCAGATAAAGAAATCAAAATACAGATTGTCGGATTAAGACCCGGAGAGAAATTATATGAAGAACTGCTTAATGATACCTCAAAAACATTACCTACTTACCACGAAAAAATTATGATTTCAGAAGAAATTCTAGATGAATTTGAAGACCTTAATACTGATATTGAGGAGCTGATAGAGGCTGCCAATCACCATGAAAACGATCACATCGTAATGAAAATGAAAAAAATTGTACCGGAGTTTAAAAGTATGAATTCCAGTTTTGAATTATTAGACAACTAACAATTGCTTTTAGAGCGTTAAAAAAAAAGTCGTAAAGAACTATTCTTTTCGACTTTTTTTGTTTAGACACATTCAGAAGTAAGCTCAGATTTCAATAGAATAAATAAAAAAACACCAATTTTGATTTGCTCAAGGTTGGTGTTTTTCATTTTTAGGTGATTTTTGTTAAAAAAAGCATGATTTTGGTCTGAACAAAACACACGTTACCTAAGGAAGTTTTGTATGTTTTTTTAAGCTGCTATACTAGTACCTATAGCAGTAAAAGTGTACACTAGCGTTCTGATGCTGGATTCTTCTTCCGATTTCTAAAGCATTGGCAGTATGTTTGCTTTGCCCGGAATAGGGTGTACACCCTATTCTATCTAACTTATTATAAGGAATTATATAACATACTGATTTTCACAATAATATATTGCCTAATTCTTCAGAGAAACCATCTATTCAGTAGTTTTTAAGTTATACCTAATTCTTCAAATGAAATGTTTGAGTTTTTCATCATTCGTTTGACGGCAGCTATACGTTTTTGTTTAACCAGCCCTTCGTAAATCTCGTTTTGTATTGGCT
>NZ_JBLVPW010000024.1:0-55499 GCF_048286715.1 Flavobacterium kochi | reverse complement strand
AAAAAAAAGAAGTGGCTACCACAAATTACATCCCTTTTGGCGGCGATAAATCGTACCGAATTGTAGTTAGCCGTTCCCTAAGAAACGACCAGCAAATCGACATGTTGTCGGGATGTCCTTATACTTATTATGGTATTATGACTAATAATATTGCCTATTCCAACAAGGAAATCATCGAGTTCTATAACGACAGAGGAGATGCAGAAAATTCTAATCGTTATTTACTCAATGATTTTAATGTGCATCATTTGCCTTTTCCGGACATGGATATGAATACTGTTTTCATCTACCTTATGGCAATGTGTTCTGTTCTATTTGAATGGACAAAAAAGATTTTGGTACAAAACAAAACCAAATACATCAAGCTCAATATGCGTGTTAAAGCAATTTGTTTTAATTACATAACCATCGCTTCAACCTTTGTAAATCACGCAAGACAAAGAACGCTACAGATATTCTCTGAACACGACTATAAAATATTACAAATTTAGAACATGAAATTACTGAAGTTACTTAAAAAACTCTGTAGGGTAAGGGGGTATTATGAACGTTTATGATTAAAAATGAGCCTATCTTGAAAAAAACAAAAATCTTTATCAGAACAAAAAATCTTTTTACCCAATAGTTTTGTTGCGACTTTTGGGTATTAACTAAGATTATTTATTTATAATTAGTGTAAATAAAATTTAGCTATTACTTTTGTCTCCGTAGAATTAATCTAAATAAGGATAAAAAAAATAATATTTGCGGGCGTGCTACTATTTTCTGTAATTGGAACAGCGCAAGAAATAAGAAAAGATAAATCGACAGCTTTAGAAGAAGTTGTCGTTAAAGGATACAAAACCGTTAATGGAATTGGTCATTTGCAAGACAGTAAAAACGGAATTATTTATGCCGGCAAAAAGAACGAAATTATCTTAGCAGATAGTTTGGATGCCAATAAAGCGGTTAACAATACCCGACAAATTCTTGGAAGAATACCCGGATTAAATATAGTCGAAACAGAGAGTAGCGGTTTTACGGCAAACGGAATAGCCACCCGAGGGTTGAATCCCTCCCAAAGCATAGAAATGAACACACGTCAAAACGGATATAACATCAGCGCCGACATATATGGTTATAACGAATCTTATTACCTACCTCCTATGGAAGGGGTAAGTCGTATAGAAATGGTTAGAGGAGCATCCTCCCTGCAATTTGGCTCCCAATTTGGAGGTCTCGTAAACTATGTTACTAAAGACGCTCCTGCAGACAAACCTTTTGAATTTACAACTTCGCAAACCATAGGAAGTTATGGATTATACAATTCGTTTAATTCGGTGGGCGGGAATTACAAAAAAATAAGCTACTACGGCTTTTTGCAATACCGCTACATGGAGGGCTGCAGACCTAATAGTGAGCAATCGCAACTTTCGGGATTTGGTAAAATTCAATACAATCATTCCGAAAAACTTAATTTCGGGGTAGAATATTCCATATTACGCAATAAAATAAGAATGCCCGGCGGATTGACAGACGAACAATTTAATTCGGACGCCAGACAATCAACCCGAGCACGAAATTGGCTAAAAAGCCCATGGAATATCATCACGGCTTACGCCAATTATACGCCTTCCGAAAACAGTACGCTATGCATTAAATCCAGTTATTTATTTAGCAATCGTTCTTTGGTTTGGAGAAATGAAGACGGTGGCCCCGAGGCAAATGATAATATAGACCCTGCAACCAATGCCTTTGCCCCAAGAGAAGTTGGTGTCGAAGACATGCACAACAGCACAACGGAGATTCGATATTCGCAAAACTATCGATTGGGCAATCAGAAATCAACCATTGCTACTGGAATTCGTTACAGCTACGCTTGGTTCAAACGTCAAGGCGGTGGGGAAGGAAGTACAAATAGCGATTTCGACTTATCCATAAGCGGAGATTGGGGTTATGATTTGGATTTTACCACGACCAATATTGCACCATTTGTTGAAAATATTTTTAAAATTTCAAAAAACTTTACTGTTATACCCGGTTTCAGATTCGAATACCTCAGAAGCACTTCCAAAGGACATAAAGAAGTGGATGGAGACATTCAAATATCCAATGAAGCCAGAAACAGGACTTTTGCCTTAGTGGGTCTTGGTTTAGAACTAAAACCAAGCAAGAATACAAGTATATATGGAAACCTTAGTCAGGCGTATCGGCCAATTGATTACAGCCAGTTAGAACCATTTGGAGTAACTTCAAAAATTGACCCCAACCTGAAAGATTCTAAAGGTTTTAATTCCGATTTGGGTTATAGAGGAACCATCAGAAACTACCTTAATTTTGACATCGGCGCATTCTACATGGCCTATGACAAACGCATTGGCGTTACCCTTGAAGCGGACCCAATCACTGGCGATCTTTATTCCATAAGAAAAAACATTGCCAATAGCGTTCACCAAGGTATCGAAAGTTATGTGGAATTTAATTTCATAAAATACTTAAATCCACAATCAAACTATGGTTTGAGCATTTTTAATTCCTTTGCTTATATCGATGCAAAATATACTTCAGGGGAATTTAAAGGAAAAAGAGTCGAAGCTGCAGCCAAAACCATAAATCGAGTGGGTTTGATTTTTGGAGCCAATAAATTCTCGACTACATTACAAGTAAATTATGTAGGTGATGCCTTTGGAGATGCGTCAAATGAACAGGCAATCAACGACAGCCCTGTCGTTGGCTATATCCCAGCCTATACAGTTATGGATTGGAGTGCCACTTACAAACTTGACCGCTTTGCCCTTAAGGCAGGCGCCAATAATCTAACCGACAAATCCTACTTTACTCGTAGAACTGATGAATATCCGGGACCTGGAATCATTCCGGCGGTTGGGCGAAGTTTTTATTTAGGGTTCACCGCAAAATTCTAATAAAATTAAAAGTATTCAAAATAACAAAGGCTGCCTTTAAAAGGAGGCCACTGAAAAAGTCTTTTTTAAGAATTAATTGTTAATGAAAAGGAGTAGAAATCAAAGTTTTCTACTCCTTTTTTCGTATTTTTAACTGTAATAAAGAAAAATGCGCATACATCTGTTGGCATCATTTCCGCCTTTTTATATCCACAATTAGGACAGCTTAAGGTTGATTTTAGTTCTACTGATTTACCGTTGTATATGGTGCAAGTTTCGCAAGAACCATGTGATTTATTCCTGTAATAATTGACTCCAGTTGCAATTAACAAGCCAAACATACCGACAGATAAAGTAAAAATTACTACTAAAATAGTACCCATACAAAATGAGTATTGCACTTGGAATAGCAAACAATAGGGTATAAAGAGAACGATGTTTTTGATAAGAAATGATTAAACCTGTGATTAAGATTAAAATGGACTGGCTATTCTATCAATTTTAGGTCGTTCTCTAGTTATCCATTTCATCTATAATTGTTTACCAGGTTTTTTATATAATACACCTTTTGTTTTACAGCGGGCGGAGGGAAAAACTCCGGTTAGCTAAAAAAAATCACCAAAAGGGTATGCTACTTGTTTGTGTTTTTTCAAATGTTTAGTCGTAAAAAAACACCCTTTAAATCCATTAGAAATAAGGGGGTGTTTTAACGAAATTAATAATTTATGCGAATCAAGGGGTAAAAAAAGTATAAAAAACCTTCAAAAAGTTAGTTTAAAAGCCTGATAATCAGTATGTTTAAAGTATGTCTAACGTACTTTTGAACATATGATTAATCACTCTAAAGCACTAAAATTAGTAAAAATTTACTTTTCAATCTGTGAAAGATTTGAAAAAGATTTAAAATATTCTTGCCAACGTTTCAGTAGTAACCTTGAACAAGATTTAACAGACCAGGAAATTATGACTATTTTGGTTTCCCAAACTTGGTTCGTATTCAGCATTCAATAATAGATTGAATAACTTATCCAAGGCATTTAAGCGTTTGTTAAGCGCATTGTTTATTGAGTATTTTCCAAATAATTGTTTTCCAAACCAGAGTTTATTGGATTCAATGCCGATAATAACTTGCTCTGGAAAACGATTAGGAAAAGTAGCCAAAGACTTGACCGATAAAGGATATTGTTCCACAAAAAGTTTGTATTATTTCGAAGTGAAATTTCACGCTTTAGCTTTTAGAAGAGAAAAGACAATTCCTTTTCCTGAGGAAATATTAATAACTCCAGCTTCTGTAAATGATTTAACAGTTTTTAAGGAAGCTTGGACAAACAAAGAAAATAGATTCTTTTTTGGCGACAAAATCTATCACAATCAAGAATTCTTTTCCGACCTTGAAAAAGAAAACAATTCGATAATGATGACGCCGGTTAAAGCCATTAAGGGAGAATGTCAAGAAATTAGGAACAGGAATAAAGCGGCGAATGACTTGTTTTCAATAGCAGTATCAAGGGTTAGACAGCCAATTGAGTCTTTTTTTAATTGGCTTATCGAGAAAACGAATATTCAAAAAGCAAGCAAAGTGAGGTCAAGCACAGGACTCCTGATTCATATATTTGGTAAAATTGCAGCCGCCTTTATATATCTAATTTTTTAACCCTTGATTCACATAATTTATAGTTTTACATTTGTCAAACAAAAAAAATCTACAATGGAAATCGTATTCATAATTCTTGTTATCTTTTTATTGTTTTATGTTCCTCAATATTTTAGAAAACGTAAATAATAGTACTTGATTTTAAAAAATATTTTCTGTCCATACTGTAAATTTATGTTTTTTATTCTTCCACATTCTTCATTTTCATTAAAAGTGAATATGCCCCTTTTATCACAATAGTTGCCTCATTCAAATCTTCTGAAATAATTTCAGTAAATCCATTTTCTGTATTTCCTGTTGTAACTTCTTTCATTTCAAATTGTTTGTTTTGTTTGGCAACAAAAATATAATTCTTGTTTTCATAATTCACAATAGCATCAGATGGCAACACATTTGATTGCTGGCTTTTTAATTCTATTTCGGCATTCATATACATTCCCGGTAAAAGTTCTTTGTCATAATCTGTAAAATGGCAGTGTATTTCTGTGCTTCTGTTTTCTGAAAAATCTTTGCCTATCAGAATAATTTTGCAAGGATATTTTTTCTCTGGATTGGTGTTGGTATACGCTAAAAGCGATTGACCGATAGCCAATTTATTGATGTCTTTTTCAAAAACAGTCAATGCCAAATGAATATCAGATGGATTTACAATCTCGAATAAAATATCGCTTGGGTTTACATATTTGCCAATATTTACGTTTACTTTAGATACATAACCGCTTATTGGCGAATAAATATTGATGCTTTTTGAAATGTTCTTTGTAGAAACATTACTCGGATTTATCCCTGCGAATTTTAATTTTTCTCCATACGATTGTACCATTACCGATAGTGAATTGTATTCTGATTGTGCTTGTTGATACACTTTATCGCTGCTGGCTTTGCTTCGGTTGAGTTCTTTTTGTCTTTCGAATTCGGCTTTTGCGTACCCTATTTTTGCTTTAGCCAAAAGGTAATCTTCCTGCAGTTGAATGTATTGTTGGTCTTCTACGACGCACAAAACCTGCCCTTTGGTTACATACATTCCTTCTAAAAGTTTGGTGTATTTTAAATAACCACCCATCGGCACACTTATGGACACTAAGTTTTGAGGTGGTACATCTATTTTGCCATTTAATTTTAAGGTAGATGAAATTTCTTTTTGCTCGATTTTCCCAGTTTCAATACCTGCATTTTTTATTTGTGCGTCGGTAAGTGTTGTCGTGTTTTCGATAGTTGGAGTGGCTTCTGTTTCACTTTCTGTTTTCTTGTCTCCACACGAAGAAAGGAATACTATTGCCAGTATTGTAATGATTGTATTTTTACTCATGATTGTATTTTTATTTTGGTGTTCGTGAATCTGCGATTTCATTTTATTTGAATATTAAGTGTTTGTTATTTAAAATTTCATTGCCATTGATAATCGGTTAGGCATCAATCTTAACGCGAAGGAGTTTTATGGAATTAATAAAGACTAAAGTGTCAGGAAGCAAATGAATCGCTGCTGCTTCAATCGGTCCAATTATTTTAAGCAATACAAGGGTAATTCCAATCACATGAACGACGCCAACCCCTACAAAAATATTTTCACGAATGGTTCGATAGGCTCTTTTACTAATAGCACGAGCCTTGGCGATTTTTTCCAACTTATCCTGCATCAGAACGATATCAGCCGCTTCCATTGCTGCTTCGGTTCCCATAGCACCCATTGCTATACCTATATTTGCTTGGACTAAAGCAGGCGCATCATTAATGCCGTCGCCCACCATTGCAATCTTAGAACCGTCTTTTTGCAATTCTTTTATGATATTTATTTTGTCTTCGGGCAATAAATTGGCTCTGAAATCGCTAATTCCTATCTGATTGGCAACGTGCTTGGCAGTTTCAGCATTATCACCGGTAAGCATAATTATATTTTGAATTCCGCTTTTTCTTAAACCTTCAATCATTTCTTTTGCACCTTCACGTATCGCATCGGATATATAAAAGATACCCGCCAATTTATTGTCAACTGAAAGATAAATAGCAGTATCGGTACTATTTTCTGAGGATTTCGACACAGGTACTTTACTTTCTTCCATAAAGAGCTTGTTCCCTAATAAAACTGATTTGCCATCTATTTTTGCGGAAACCCCCCGTCCTTTTACTACCTCGAAATTTTCAGGCTCGCCATAGATAAGTTTTAATTTATCGGCATAGCTTAAGATTGCTTTTGCTAATGGATGGCTGGAACGACGATCGACAGAAGCAGCAAATTGAACCAATTGGTTTTCATTATAAGCAGGATCTATTATTTTAACGGTATTCACAATAGGACTTCCAACGGTTAATGTGCCTGTTTTATCAAAAACAATGGTAGTTACTTTAGCAAGCTCTTCTAAAAATAAACCTCCTTTTATCAAAATACCTTCTCTCGCAGCACGTGCTATTGCCGCAATGGTCACAAGCGGTGTTGCCAAACCTAATTCGGCGGGGGAAGTAAAAATCAGCAATGCAATCACCAGTTTGACATCACGGGTAAAAAAGTAAACTGTACCAACAAAAATAAAGACCACAGGAATAAGCCAAGCCGCTACTTTGTCCGTGAATTTTTCAATAGGTGCCTGCTGGCTTTCTGCCTCTTCCACTAAGGATATAATACGTGAGAAAACAGTATCTAATCCTGCTTTAGTCATTTCTATATCAAGCGCACCTAATTCCAGTATGGTTCCGGCAAATACTTCACTTCCTATAATTTTTTCCTGCGGAACACTTTCGCCGGTTATGGGGGCCTGGTTCGCAGAACCTGATCCGCCAATTACTTTACCATCAACGGGGATTTTTTCTCCGGCTTTTACCAGAACAATATCACCGATTTTTAAATCGCTTATTTGCACTATTAATTCGGAGTTGTTCTTTTTTACTATCGCAGTCTTTGGAACAGAACCAATCAACTCTTTTATAGATGCTCTTGCTTTTTCGGTACTTGCACTTGCGATATATTCTGCAATAAGGATGATCATAAGTACGACAGCACCAGCCAAATATTCCTTACCAAGAACTGAAATTATTACCGCTATGGTTATAAACAATTCGGTACCTATTTTTCTTTCTTTTATGATATCCAGTACTGCGGTTTTTACTAATGAGTAAAGACCGAAAGCCATTGCGACTATCAAAACGGGTAATGGAATAATTTCAAAATAAAATAATAAACAGGCCATTCCCACTGTTATGATCCGTACAATTTCCCAAAGGAACTGTCGCGAAAAAAAGGTTTGTGTATAATTCATAATTAAAATTATTTATTTTGAAAATTAAAATTTGGCTTAAAAATAAAAACACATAAAATGGCTAAAGACAAGGTTAGAATCCCACCATATAAAAAGTCCGTTTTAGGGAACTGCGAACCTAAAAACCCAGCTATCGGATAGGCTATTGCCCACCATAGATGCGAAAAAGCAAAGTGTGAACCATAAACTTTTCCCTGATTTTCGGATGAAATGGTTTCGGCAATCAATGTTTCTGAAGGCATTTCAGCGAGACTTTGGCCTAAACCCGCAAAGAGCCATAAAACAAGAAGTGTAGGATATCCAGAATAATTAACTAAACAAATTGAAATTCCTAACAATAATGCACCACTGATTAATGATGTACTTCGTGTTTTAGATTTGTCTAAACTACCTAAAATAAAAGCTGAGATGGCTGCGCCAATTCCGAAAGTTGCCATGGCCCAACCATAATATTTATCGTCAAGCAACAAATCATTTTTGATGTGACTTATGGTATTTACCAAAATCATTGCACCGGCAATTGCAGAAACAAATTCGATACTCAAAGCAAATTGTAATATTTTATTACCAAACAATAAGCGTATCCCTTTTATTACATCGTTCCAAGTACTATTGGATTTTTTGGCTTTGTCACGCACCCCTTTTTGAAGATCGGTGCCGGAAATAGAAAGAATTAATATTCCTGCAATAACAAATGAAATTGCATCTAAAAAAAATATTTGTCTTACGCCAAACCAAACGGCTACAACTCCCGCTAATGCAGGGCCTAAAATCCCCAGTAATTGAAATGTTGCTGTAGATAATCCAATAGCTTCACGGAAATATTTATTTTCAATAATTTGTGGAATTATAGCACGGTAGGTTGGGGTAAAAAAAGCATTAAACACATTTAATAAAAATACTAAAACATAAATTTGCCATGCGGAGGTTATAAAAGGAAAATAACAAACAAGCGCCATTCGTATAAAATGGGTTACATATAGAATTTTTTTTCGTTGTACCTTATCAGCTAGAACTCCTGCAAACGGAGAGAAAAGTATAAATGCAGTAACCCGTAAAGTTAATGCTGTTGCGAGAATTATTGGTGAATTTGCTGCGTCTATTTGATAAGCTAATAAAGCCAACCCAACCCATGAAAACGCATCACCCAAAAGACTGATAGTTTGAGCCGTATACAACTTAGCAAAGGTTTTGTTTTCTAATACTTTGAAAGGTTCAACCAATATTTGTTTTAATTTCATAATCAATTAGATAGGAAATTAAGTTCAACAACACTTATATTCAATTTTCTAACGGCTTCAATGTAATTATTTTGAATTTCTGTACTTTGATTAATAAGCATTACCCATTCCAGATAATTGATGTCTCCATTGATAAATTTATCATTAGCAGCTTTAGTTACCAAATCAACATTTTTCAAGGCCTGACTTTCAAAATAGGCAATAGTTTCTTTGTGTTTTTTATATTCTTGGACTAATTCCTGATTCTTGATTTCCAGTTTTAGTTTTTCATTATTTAAATTATTTTCGGCAATTTGGGTGTTTATCTCCAAAGCCTTTTTCCTGTTATTTATTGCTGTATTGAATAACGGAATTGCCACTCCAAATTGTCCGTAAACACCATTATAACTGTCTTGAAATGCAATGTTTGTTTTGAAAGTCTGGTAATAAACACCACCAATTAATTCTGGTAATTTTTTAGATTTTTCAAGTGAAATTTCCGCTTTGCTGCTATTTACTTCTTGCTCAAATAATTTTATACTGGGTTGATTGCCAATAGCACTTTTATTTGAATTTTCGGTAAAATCCATTTTGAATTTATCTGAAACAGGGATAAAGTCTTTATCAGTATTAAGTAAATACTTGAATTGCGATTGCATTATTTTATAATCACTTTGTAATTCCAGAAGTTGAATTTTTATTTGTCCAGATTGGTTTTCAGCGGTTGCCTTTTCTAATATATTACTTTCGCCTTTGTCAAAACGAAGCGCTGTTTTTCTTAAAAATTCGGAATAAATACTATCGCTTTTTAGCAACAATTTTTCCTTTTCTTTTAGATACATCATTTCGTAAAATACGATTGTAACCTGTCTGGTCAATTCCTTTCTTTGCAAAGCTTCGTTCCATTGCCCTTTTTTGGCTTCTTCTATTAAAAGTTGTTGCCGCCTTTTGTAAACGGTTGGAAATTTTATGCTTTGTGAAATACCAATTTTAACATCATTTAGATTGCTGTTAAACTGACCGTATTCGCCAATAATTCCCGTGTTGGAAATGTCATAGCCTGTTTTGGTCATTTTTTGCAAGTACTCTGAATTTAGTTTTTCATTTTTAATTTTGATATTATTTGAAAGAGCCGTTTCAATGGCTTTCTCAATTGAAATTTTTTCCTGAGCATCTGCACTTTGAAAAGAAAAAAACAGTCCCAATATCATGATTGTTGTAATTGATTTTATCTTTTTTGGTTTTAATTTAATCCCTTTTTCAAACATGATATATAAAATTGGTAAAACAAATAAGGTCAAGAATGTGGCAATCAATAGACCGCCAATTACCACAGTTGCCAATGGTTTTTGAACTTCTGCACCTGAACCGTTGCTTAACGCCATCGGTAAAAAACCTAATGATGCCACGAATGCAGTCATTAAAACGGGTCGCAAACGTATCCTAGTTCCTTGTAAAACAATAGCTTTTAAATCGGTTTCACCTGATTTTCGAATGCTATTAAATTCTGCAATTAATACCAATCCATTCAGAACCGCTACACCAAATAAAGCAATAAAACCAACTCCGGCACTGATGCTAAACGGCATTCCCCGCATCGCTAAAAAGAAAACGCCTCCAATTGCCGAAAGTGGAATTGCGGAATAAATCAATAGCCCTTGTTTTACGGAATTGAATGCAAAATAAAGTAAAATGAATATTAATAGTAATGAAACCGGAACCGCAATCATCAAACGGTTTTTGGCTTCGTTTAAGTTTTCAAAAGCACCGCCATACGTAGGATAGTAACCCGCAGGAAATTTAATTTGAGTTTCAACTTTGCCTTGTAATTCTTTTACAATACTTTGTACATCACGGCCTCGAACATTAAAACCAACCACAATTCTACGTTTGGCATCTTCCCTTTGTATCTGATTTGGGCCTTCGGTAATTTCTACTTTTGCTAATTGAGATAAAGGAATTTGTGAACCAGTGGATGTTGGTATTAATAAGTTTTGAACATCCGCCAAATCCTGACGTTTTTCACTTGTTAAACGAACGACTAAATCAAATCGTTTTTCACCTTCGTAAACAACCCCAGTGCTTTGTCCTGCAAATGCGGTGTTTACTATTCGATTGATATCCTGAATGTTCAATCCGTATTGTGCAATTGATGCTCTGTTGTAGTCAATTACTACTTGAGGCATTCCGGTAACGGTTTCTACATAAAGGTCGGAAGTTCCCTCTACTGTATTTACAATTTTACCTAATTTATTGGCGTACAAAGCCAGTGTGTCTAAATTTTCTCCAAATATTTTACAGACTACATCTTGCCTTGCACCAGTCATTAATTCATTAAAACGCATTTGTACCGGATATTGGAAACCATAGGAAACACCTGGAACGGCTTCCAATTCCTTTGCCATTTTTTCTGATAATTCGTCAAAAGTTTTGGCTGAAGTCCATTTGCTTTTTTCCTTTAAAATAATCATCATATCGCTGGCATCAATTGGCATTGGATCAGTTGGTACTTCGCTGCTTCCTGTTTTGCCTACAATTTTCTGCACTTCGGGAAATTTTTCTATTAGTATTTTTGCACCCTGGGAAATAGCTGTCATTGAAGTTTGTAAATTACTTCCCGGTAAAACCCTTGTTTCTACAGCAAAATCGCCTTCTTCCAATGAGGGCATAAATTCGCCACCCATAAACGAAAGTGTAATCAGCGCTAAAACAAATAAACCCAAAGTTGTAGCAATAATTGTTCGAGGAATTCCTAATGCTTTGTTCAGAAGGGGTTGATAGAAATTTTCTAATTTTTCCATCATTCTATCTGAAAAAGTTTTTTTGTGGGATATATTTTTATTCAAAAATAAAGCGGTCATCATTGGAACATAAGTCAGTGACAATATAAAAGCGCCAAATAATGCAAATGCAATAGTTTGTGCCATTGGTAGAAACATTTTTCCTTCAATACCACGCAAAGTAAAAATGGGAATGTATACTATCAATATAATTAACTCACCAAAAACGGATACATTACGCATTTTTATAGACGTTTTTAATACGGTGTTGTCCATTTCTTGCTGTGAGATTTGAGAAGCTTTCCTGCTGTGTAAACTAAACAAACAGGCTTCTACAATAATAACGGCACCGTCTACAATCAATCCAAAATCTAATGCTCCTAAACTCATTAAATTACCGCTCACACCAAACATATTCATCAATATGACTGCTATTAACATTGCTAAAGGAATAACTGAGGCAACAATTAATCCTGCTCTTATGTTTCCTAAAAAGAAAATTAAAACAAAGAGGACTATTAATGCTCCTTCTAATAAATTTTTTTCTACCGTTGAAATGGAATTATTCACCATTTTTGTTCGGTCTAAAAATGGTTCTACTATAACGCCTTCAGGTAAGGTTTTTTGGATTTGCTCAATACGCTCTTTGATTTTTTTGATAACTACATTGCTGTTGGCACCTTTTAACATCATCACTACTGCACCCGAAACTTCACCAGATTGCACTCCTTTTTTATTAAAAGTCATTGCGCCATATCGAATAGCACTACCAATGCGAACATCAGCTACATCACGAATAAATAAAGGACTACCACTATTAGTGTTTTTAATAGAAATGTCTTTTATATTTTCGATAGTACTAATTAATCCTTCACTTCGGATGTATAAAACTTTAGGCCCTTTTTCGATATAAGCACCACCCGTATTTTGATTGTTTTTTTCTAAAGCAGAAAAAACATCCGTAATTGTAATATTATACGATTGCAATTTATTGGGGTCTATGGCAATTTCAAATTGTTTCAATTTACCACCAAAACTGCTTACTTCCGCCACTCCTTCAACGTTTAGTAATTGACGTCGAACAATCCAATCTTGAATAGTTCTCAATTCAGTTACGTCGTATTTTTTTTCATAACCGGGTTTGGTTCGAACAGCATATTGATAAATTTCGCCTAGTCCTGTTGTTACTGGTGCAAGAAATGGATCTCCAATACCTTTGGGAATTTGCTCTTTAACAGCGCTTAATCGTTCGTTTACTTGTTGTCTTGCCCAATACACATCCGTTGCATCATTAAAAACAATGGTAACCACTGATAAACCAAAACGAGAGAAACTACGAATTTCTTTCAGTCCAGGAATATTACTATTGGCTTGTTCGATTGGAAAGGTAATGAGGCGCTCAATATCCGTTGCTCCAAGTGATGGTGCTGAAGTGATTACTTGAACCTGATTATCCGTAATGTCTGGTACAGCATCTATGGGTAGTTTTGTAAATTGATAGCTACCATATCCGATAAGGGCAAAGATAAAAAGCCCAATAATGAGTTTGTTTTTGATTGAAAACTCAATGATTTTATTTAACATAATTAGTAAGATTAATGAAATTATAACCAAAAGCAGTTTGCAAAAAGCAAATACTGTTAGTAAATGATAATGTAGTAATTAGGAAAATTTATAAAATTTCTAATTACTGATACTACATTAAAGAATCATTAAAATAATTTGGGTGGTTGCCAGATATTTGCAAAAGCAAAAGAAGAATAAAATTGTTGACAAAAGGGAATTTTAATTTTTGAAGTAATTAAAATTATTTTTCTAAACGAAAAAAAAGTTTGATTTTCAAAAGCAATAATAGTGTTAACCGAATGGCAACAGACTGTTTTAAATGGTAAGTTTTGGTGGTCGTGTTTATTATTGTCTGAATGATTTGTGTTTTTGTTGTAATGTATATTCAAAAAATCAACAAAAGAAATACTGTTATTGCTCTCTTCGTGTTCAATATAATGATGAATTAAGTTGGGTAGTTTCAACAATTGCCCCATTTCAGTGTTAGTACACAAAAAAATAAATAGGAGTGATATGGCAATTGATTTTTTCAAGATTGTAAAAGTAGTTTTTTTATTTATATAATTAAATAAAAGATGAAGCAGTATGCTGCATTTGAACGGAAAGGGGAAAACAGTATATATAAACGGCTTGCTATGTGTTTGTCCCTTGTTAAGTTTTTTATTTACGAACAATTTCTACAGAACATTTTGCATGTAATGCAACTGCATGCGAAACAGAACCTAAAACAAAACGCTCGATTGCTCCATATCCGTGTGAACCAACTATTATCAAATCGGCTTTAAATTTTTCGGCTTCGTCAAGTATTACGCTTTTTGGTGAACCTGCAACTACTTTTGTGGTTACTAACAGATTTGGATTTATATTTTCAAGAATTTCGGCTGCGCTTTTTGCATTTTTTTCTGCATTTTTAAATGCGTTTTCATCAAATTGTGCATAGTATTCGTGGGAAACGCCCATTGGTTCTAAAGTGTTTACGATGGGTGTAATTTCATAGGCGGCAAGAATGCACACTTCGGTTTTGGGCGGAAATAGTCTGTTGGCAATTTCATTAATTGCTGTTTTACTATATTTTGAACCATCGGTTGCTAGTAGAATTTTCATTCTTTTTTCTCTACTAAATTCATTCCGCATTTAGGACATTTTCCGGGTTTATCCGAAGTAACTTCAGGATGCATTGGGCAGGTGTACGTTTTTTGAGTTTCCATTTTTTTATATTTTAATGCGTTTGTATTATTTAGACATATCCATATTTTTATCCATTCCAGTCATTTTGTGTGATTGCATTTTTTTATCTTTCATCATATCCATCATTTTAGGATTATCTATCATCGATCTACACATTCCAGACATCATCGTAGTATCTGTTTTACATGCTTCCATCATTTCGGTCATCATTCCTTTCATCATATCAGGGTTATCCTTCATCATTTTCATCATATTTTCATGATTTGTCATCATCATTTTTCCTTTACTGTTGTTCATCATTGCTTGCATCATATCTTTAGACATATCGCTATTGTTGGCAATAGTATCCATAATTGCCTTTTTTGTATCTGAATTTGAAAGAATTTGATTTACATCAGTTTTAGATTGACACGCAAATAATGTTACAAAAGCAATACTTAAAATAAATTTTTGAATGGTTTTCATTTATTTAATATTTAGCTGTGAAGTAATTTTCACAATATAAAGATAACATAACTAATTTATTAAAACGTCATGTTATTTTAAATAGTAGTTACATAATTAACACGTTTTCATATATTTAAACAAAAAAAAGAAGATGCTTGGTGTAAAAACAAGCATCTTCAGCATTAACCTTAAATAAAAAATTTTAGTAATTCAAAGTGGCACCAAAACCAATTCCCATATCACTATCATAGTGCGTAGTTATTCCAAAGTTTCTTTTGATAATATAACGTAAGCCTGCCATATATTCTTTGTCGGTATTCCACATTAAACTCATTCGTAATCTTTTAGAAACTGGGATGTCTTTTCGTTCCAACTGTAAGCGTACATTTCCATCAGTGAATACTTCGACTTGTGCCATTATAAGCATTGGCAAAGTATAATTAACCCCTGCACTAAAAACAGCTCTTTTGTCTTTGGTATTTGTTTGCCCAAATAGATTTCTTTCTTGCTCGTCTATTCCCATTTTTCTATATCTCCAATCAAAACCTACAAAAGGCATAATCCATTGCATTTTGTCGATATATCGCCCAATATGAGTTTCGGTTTCGTAGCCGTGCATAGTTTTGTAACCCAGACGCCATTCTGTTCCTATGCTCCAACGTGTATTTTGATACATTGCTTCTCCATCGTTTCCGTTTGTTGCAAAATCATTTTCGGCCATAAAATGAAATTTTCTATCGTCTGCAAATAATTTGCGTTGTGCCAATTTAGGGTTTGGTATTTCGGGATTTGGTGTTTGATTTTCATAAGAGAAAACTCTTCCCATTCCGCTCATCATGTGGTACAAAATATGGCAATGAAAAAACCAATCGCCACTTGCATTTGCATTGAATTCTAAAGTATCGGTTTCCATTGGCATTATATCAATGATGTTTTTTAGTGGTGCGTAATCACCTTGTCCATTGATTACTCTAAAATCATGTCCGTGCAAATGCATTGGGTGTCGCATCATAGAATTGTTGTGTATAACGATACGCACATTTTCGCCTTTTTTTATTAAAATTTTATCGGCTTCTGAAACTACTTTGTTGTCTAAACTCCAAACATAACGATTCATATTTCCTGTGAGTTCAAATTTTAATTCTTTTATCGGTGCCTCTTTCGGAAGATTGGTTTTTGTTGGCGATTTGAGCATGGCATAATTTAATGTAGTAATATCAGAAAGTGCATTGGAATCATATTGATTGCCCATACCGTGCATTTTATGGTCGCCCATATTCATACTCTCTTTTTTCTCCTTGCCTTTCTCCTTGTCTTTCATCTTCATTCCATCCACTTTATCTCCCTCCATATTCATACCCCGCATATTATCGTCTCCATTTTTCTTTAGCTCACCTGTTATTTCCGGATACATAACTACATTCATATCCATTTGGTTGAGGCTCATCTGCATTCCCATATCGTCAAGATCTCCGTTCATTTTCATCATGTCGTTCATCATTTTCATTCCTTCAAAATATTTTAGTTTTGGCAAAGGGGATAGTAACTGTTTAATGCCTGTACCTACATATAATGATGCCGATTTTGTGCGATCTTCTGGTGTGGCAAGAAATTCATATGCTGTTTTGTCCGCTGGTATAGTGACCACAACATCATAAGTTTCAGAAACAGCAATTAGTAACCTGTCTACTTCAACAGGTTCTACGTCGTTTCCATCGTTTGCCACAACGGTAATTTTGCCACCATAATATGTCAACCAGAAATTGGTTGATGCGCCACCGTTTGCAGTTCGTAAACGGACTTTATCACCTGCTTTAAATTGTGCAAGTTGACTTTCGTTTTTTCCGTTTATTAAAAATTTATCGTAAAAGACATCACTCACATCCATTGCGTTCATTCTTTTCCATTCGTTTTTGAGTTTGGTTTTAAAATAGCCGCTTCTTATGGCTTCCGCATAACTTTGGGTTGTTCCCTTTTTAATAGCAAACCAATCGGAAGCATTATGCAGCATTCGATGTACATTATTGGGGTTCATATCAGTCCACTCACTTAAAACCAACGGAACGGTTGGCAAATCATCAATTCCTTTTCTGAAAGTGGGGTCATCTGTTTTTTTATTCATTACAAAAGAACCATACATGCCAATTTGTTCCTGCAATCCTGTATGACTATGGTACCAATGGGTTCCGTGTTGAATAATTGGAAAGGTATACAAATGCGTAGTGTGTGGCTTTATGGGCATTTGTGTAAGATTGGGTACGCCATCGTATCGGTTGGGTAACATTAGACCGTGCCAATGCAACGATGTTTCTTCGTCCAATTCATTGTGCACATAAATTTCAGCGGTGTCGCCTTCCGTAAACGTGAGTGTAGGCATAGGTATGTGTCCATTTACGGCGATGGCTCTTTTGGGTTTACCTGTGAAATTTACGATGGTGTCTCGCACATATAAATCGTATCGAACTGTTCTTGGCGGTGTGTTGTTTACAATTGTTTTTATGGGCTCTAGGTTTGCTTTTGGCACATCCATATTGCTCATATCATGATTTTGATGTGTGTCATTAGTATCAGTTTTCATATTGTCCATCCTGTCCTTCTTTTTAGAAATTTCTTTCATGTGCATTTGCATTTCATCCTGCTTTTTGACTACCGCTTTCTTAATCGCTTTCGTTTTTTCCTTTATTAATGTCATTCCACATTTAGGGCATTTCCCTGGCTTATCAGCATGAATTTCGGGATGCGTCACGCAGGTGTATGTTGCTGGCTGCACCTTTTGAGTATTTTCTTTTTTCTTCATATCCATCCCTTTCATATCCTGTGCTTGTGCAAAGGAATAAATAGCGAAAATGAATGTTAATAATATTATTCTTTTCATTTTTTTGATTTTAAATTGATTTACGAATTCTTATTGTATTATTTATATAATTCTTTAAGCTTTGTTTTTATTTGACCAATCTCATTAAATAGTATTAGCAACAACTTTCACCCGTCTGTATTGACGGACATTTTACAGTTCCATAACTGCAATAAACACAACAATCACCTTGTTTTGGTTTTAATATGACCTTACAATTCTCGCATTCATAAAAGAATTGGCAAGCATCTGAAGGCATTTTTTCGTCTTTTTTATGTCCACAATTGGGACAAGTCAAAGTTGATTTTAGTTCCACTTCCTTACCGTTGTAGATTACACAAGTGTTACAAGTATTGTACAATTTATTTCTATAATAATTTACTCCTGTTGCTATCAACAATCCAAACATACCTATATAAATAAAATAAGGGTTGCTGTTAAAATAGTATCCGTAATAAATTAATAAAACCGATGGTACCGCTATCAATAAAGGATAAACACTACGATGTTTGCGATAAGAAATGATTAATCCTATAATAGAAATTAAAACCATTACCAGAAATATCCACATTGTCCACCCACCAAACAACTCAAAACTACCAAATCGAAATGTTGATGCTCCGAATGCAAAAAGAGGAAAACAACAAGGCGAAAATAGTGCTGTAAAGAACAGACTGCCTGTACCTAATTGGTCGATGTTATTTATTAGTCTCATTTTTAAATTGATTTTGCAATTTTTTCCATTATTGAATAGTCTGAGCCAAATTTGCAAATCGCATCACATTGACTTCGCAATTCTGAAAACAGAATGTACTTGATATTCATTTTTGAATTTTTTATGACGGGTCTATTTAGTTGTTGAATTACATCTTTTTCGCGACTGTCCGGAATGATGATATAAAATACCTCTTCGCCGTTGGAAATACTAAAATATAAATCGGAAAGGCGTAATATGCCGGAATAAATACTGGTGCTTTTTTCGACTTCAAATGCACCGATGATACTGTTTGTTCCTTTCTTAAACCAAAGCACATCAATGAGTTTAATCGTATTTTGGGTGTCTTTATCTGTTGGTAATTCTGGAAATTTACTAATTGATATAAACGAAAAACTTTGACCATTGAATGCTTTGCTTTTGTCATTACTAGCTGGTGTAACATCATAACCTAATGAAACTCCAATTTTAAGCAAATGGTATTGCATTTCGTTATGAAGATTTTCTGCTAATTTTTCTTCCTGAATTTCTTTTTGTCGTTTTAAAATATTCTTTTCAAATCGAGTACGTTCGTCTTCGCTTAAATATTCATCATTACCAATTAACATTTTTTGGGTTCCAATTTCAAAGCATAAACCTGCAATCGCTCCTAAATCATTTGATAATTCAGATTTATGTTTGCTGTTGGTTTCTATTAATGTTTCTCGGATTTTCAGATATTCTGTCCAACTCCCTAACTTCTTTTTGTCTTTGAATAGAAAATTAAATCCGTTGAGAATTGCCGTATTGAATGGCGGAAACCAAGTAGGATGTAAAAAATATAAAATACTCGCTACCGCCGGACCTAAACCTTTTATTTTTATTTCATCCAATTTTACAATTTCTTTTACAACTTGTTCTTCAGTTTTTGCATTGATGCAGTTTTCGAGAAATTGTCCAAAAGCGATTTTATTATTTTGATTTTCGTAAATATCAGGAATTCTTAATTTTGGTTTCCAATAAAAAGGATGTGCAACTCCAACAAATATTTGTTTTTGTTCGGCAATACAACTCAACACAAATTCTAAGCTACTTTCTTTAAAATCGTTCGGAAAAGTTTTGTTTTTTATATCGTCAATGACTTGTAAAACACCTCTACGAATGGTTCGAAATGCTTTTAATCGTTGGTCATTATCGACAAACCAAGTACTGTAAACACTTTCGGTATCGGTTTTGTATTGTTGAATGATTTGAGTAAGGTTATTCATTTTAATTCATTATATAAATTTCTATTCTTATTTTCTAAAGTTTCAAACTTCTTAATCTTAACGCACTTACAATTACGGATACTGAACTAAAACTCATTGCCAAAGCTGCTATCATTGGCGAAAGCAAAACTCCAAAAAACGGATACAAAACCCCTGCAGCAATTGGAATTCCCAGTACATTATAGAAAAAGGCAAAAAACAAATTTTGTTTAATGTTACTCATTACTGCGTGGCTCAAATTTTTGGCTTTCACAATACCTTGTAAATCGCCTTTTACTAAAGTTATTTTAGCACTTTCTATAGCCACGTCAGTTCCGGTTCCCATGGCAATTCCTATATCTGACTGTGCTAATGCAGGGGCATCGTTGATACCGTCTCCTGCCATCGCGACAGTTTTGCCGAGGGATTGGAGGCGTTTTATTTCATTTAGTTTGTCTTCGGGGAGAGCTCCCGCGGTGAATGAACTGAGGCCGAGTTCGGCGGCAACGGCTTTTGCGGTGTTTTCATTGTCGCCCGTTATCATTATTACTTCAACACCCTGGCGTATCAGTTCTTTTATTGCTTCTTTGCTTGTTTCTTTTATCTTGTCTGCAATGGCAACAAAACCAATTGCAACTCCATCTACAGCAATATAGGAAACGGTTTTTCCAAGTTTTTGTTCGGCGATAATTTTATTTTCCAAGTCATCAGAAACTGTGGCGTTCACTTGTTCCATTAGTTTTTTATTTCCGAGTGCCACTTTTTTATTGGATACGGTTCCAATAACTCCTTTACCGGCAATAGCTTCAAAATCCTTTGCTTCAATTAATGAAATATTTTTAGTTTTCGCAAAATTGACTACGGCTTGCGCCAAAGGATGTTCACTGTACTGATTTAAGGAAGCGATGTTTTGCAATAAAGAATTTTCGTCATTTTGCATTGAAAATACTTTTTCAACAGAAGGTTTTCCTTCGGTAATGGTACCTGTTTTATCGGTTATCAGAACATTTACTTTATTCATATTCTCTAATGCTTCTGCATTTTTTATCAGCACACCAGATTGTGCGCCTTTGCCTACGCCGACCATTACCGACATTGGTGTGGCTAATCCCAAAGCACAAGGACAGGCAATTATTAATACAGCAATTGCATTGATAAAACCATAGACCAAGGCAGGTTCCGGTCCAAATTTGGCCCAAACAAAAAAGGTTATGGCAGAAATAACGACTACAATTGGAACAAAATATTTCGCAATGCTATCCGCGAGTTTTTGAATGGGTGCTTTTGAACGACTCGCATCATTTACCATCTTAACAATTTGCGAAAGCAAGGTTTCCGAACCTACTTTCTCGGCGATCATAACGAATGATTTGTTTCCGTTGATCGTTCCCGCTATAACTGAATCATCAATCTTTTTATCAACAGGAATAGGCTCTCCTGAAATCATAGATTCATCAATAGTACTTTCTCCAGCAGTAATTTTTCCATCAACGGGAATTTTATCTCCTGGTTTGACACGCAATAGATCTCCTTTTTTGATGTCGTGAATCGAGATTACTTTGTCACCTCCTTCGATAACCAAAGTAGCTTCGGTGGGTGCTAATTTCAATAATTCTTTTATCGCTCCACTGGTTTGACTGTGTGCTCTTGCTTCTAATAATTGGCCTAACAAAACCAAGGTTAATATGACCGTTGTTGCTTCAAAATAAAGTAACACTGTACCGCTTTCGGTTTTAAATTCTTCAGGGAAAATATCAGGAAAAAACATTCCAACCAAACTAAACAAGAAAGCTACTCCAGTACCAATTCCTATCAGCGTAAACATGTTGAGATTCCAGGTAATGATCGATTTCCAAGCACGAACAAAGAACATCCCACACGCATAAAAAACCACGGGAAGCGTCAATATCAATTGCACCCAATTCCAGTATGAAATGTCCATTATCTTTTCTAACGGATTATTGGACATCATTTCTATAGTAGCTATTGCGAAAACAGGAATTGTAAAGGCTGTTGCTACTTTCATTTTCTTAAGCAAATCATTGTAAACCTTGTTTTCCTCACTATCTGTAGGTTCCATTGGTACTAAATCCATTCCGCAAATTGGGCAGGAGCCAGGTTCTTCTTTGATTACCTCCGGGTGCATCGGACAGGAGTATAATTTTTTAACTGTACTCAATTCATGAACTTTTTCTAAATTCATTCCGCATACCGGACAACTCCCAGGCTTATCGTAAACCTTGTCTCCTTCACAATGCATCGGACAATAGTATTTGCCTTGAGCATTACTTAGTGAAGGTATTGTATCCTTGTTATCACTAGTTTTATTACTGCAACACGATTTTGTTATTGGCTCATTGACCGTTTTGTGAGTTGTATCGTTAGCGTTACTCATTTCTATAGTGTACTTTCCAACGGTTGTTAATGCCTCTCGCAATTGATCCAGTGGAATGTGTTTTTCCATTGTTATTGTTGCAATTGGAGGATCCAAAGTAACCTTTGCTTGAATTCCTTCAATTGCATTTAATGTTTTTTCCACTTTAGAACGACAGCTATCGCAAGTCATTCCGGTAATTTTATAGGTATGTGTCATCTATTTTTTAAAATAAAATTTACTCTTTCATTTGGTGTTAATAATGGAACAAAAATGACTGGGAAACATAATGAATTATAAACCTCGATAATTAATCTATGAATGGTTTTTTGTGCTTCTTCGTCTTCAGTTCTTGCATAGTCTTTTGTAAATGGTAATCGGTCTAGTATAAAAATCTTTTTATAAGATACCTTCTTAATGGCATTAAGTAATTTTTCGTCAAAATCAAGATTTAAAAATTGATAGTAAGCCATTGCATCAGGAATAGCTCTGTCGAGAAAAACAGTTTCAATAGGTGATAATTGTGCTTCTTGTTTAATTTGCATATCTAGCACAGCTAATTGAAATTTTCTTTTGTTTTCTCTTATTTCTTCTAGACTTTTACCTTCTTCCCTCATGCTATCAATATAATGCCTAGCGTGCTCAATAGTTGTTTTATAGCCCCTTTTAGATAATATATCAATTACTGTTGTTTTACCTGTACTGGGTCCGCCTGTAATAACATACCAATTGGTATCTGCTTTTTGATTATCCATTTTCGTCACTTTTAAAATTGCAAGTAGAATGTGCTTTATTCGTATTAGTTTTAATTCACTATTTATTTGTTATAGTTTCCAAGCTTTGTCAATGATTTTTACATGACGAAAACTGTACTATTTTTTTACATTGTATAGCGGCTAAGGGTGGATTTAAAGTAATTACCGCCACAATTTCATTACGTTTTTTATGATTTTAGAACCGCAGCCATCGCAAGACATCTCAGTAATGTTATAGGTATGCGTCATTTATTTTGGGTTTTTATTTTACATTTTCATTCCCTCCATGGGGTCACTTCCTTTGCGGAATTTATATTCACTGTTTATAGCATAGGCTCCAGTGATGACAACTTTTTTGTTTATATCCATTTCTGATTTAATTTCGATCATTCCATTGGTTTCCGCTCCTGTTTCTACCATTAGGCTTTCAAATACCCCTGGTCTTTTCTCAATCCAGATGTAAGAAGCATTTTCTTCTCTTATAACAGCATCAGTAGGTATGAACATCCCTTTTATATTAGATTGAGTCAGTTTTGCCATGGCCTGCATTCCGGGTTTTAATAACAAATTCGGATTGGGTATTTCTATCCGAATTAAAAGCAGTCTGGTATCTGGATTTATTTCAGGATTGATAAATGAAACTTTCGCATATACTGTTTTTTCAGGAAAATCGATAAATGAAACTTTTGCGTTTTGTCCAAGGCGCACGTTTTTTGCGTAGTTTACATTTACTTGTGTTTCAAGCCAGAGACTATTTAAATCCGCTAATTTAATGATAGCGGAACCTTCCATCATATAACTGCCTTCAGTGGTTAATATTTCAGAAATATAACCACTATAGGTGCTATAGAAAGTGGTGTAAGGCGAAACTTCATTAGTTGTTTTTAGAGCTTCAATTTGGGCGTTAGATAAACCAAAGAACATTAATTTTTGTTTGGCTGCATTAAGCATACTTTTTGCATTTTTACCAAAATCACCGGGCATGGCAAGTTGTTTGTAAGCTGTAAAATAATCTTGTTTGGCTATCGCAATTTCTTCACTATATAATAAATAAACGGGGTCGTTTTTCTTAATGTAATCCCCTGTGGTTTTGAAATATAATTTTTCAATCCGTCCCATTGCTCTTGCGGAAATAGTTTTAATTTTTTCCTGATTAACAGTCAAAACCCCTGTATAAGCCTGTTCTAAATTACTTTGAGTTTGTGCAATGGTTTGTGTGGTTATGTTTCCCAATTGTATTTGTTGCCTACTCAGGCTTATTTCATTAGCTTCCGTATCGTTGCTCTTTATTGGGGTTAAAGGCATATGACAAATGGGACATTTACCCGGTTTGTCTTCCTTTACCTGCGGATCCATAGAGCAAGTGTAGAAAATATTTTCTTTTGTTTGGCGCTTGCTATGATCCTCCTTGTTTTTAGTAGTACAAGCTATAAACATAGTAAATAGTAAAAATAGAAGCCCTGTTTTTTTAAATGCTTTCATGGCAATTGCGTTTTAATAAAGCTTTCGCTATCGATTAAATATTCGGCATTTTTGGCTATAGTATCTTCAACAGAAATGCCCTCTATAATTTGAATGAAATCATTGATTTCAATTCCTGTTTTTATTGCTGTTGCTTTAAAGCCATTATCCCTTTTTATAAAAACTATTTTTTTATTACCAATACTCACTAATGCTTGTTTTTGTAACCAAATGGCTTTTATCGGATTTGTTTTCAATATGCCTTGTAATCGGGTACCAATGGGTAATTTCAGTATGTTGTTGTTTAAATAAACTCTAATTCTATTGGATTTATCAGTTGGACTCAACTGTGTTTCTATAAAATTAACTTTAGCAGTAATAAATTCGTTTTCGTCTAACTCTGATGTGATAGCAATAGATTGATTTGTTTTGATTAGGTTGTTGTATCCTTGCAAGACATTAAAAACACCCCATACTTTATCGGTATTCACTAATTTAAAAACAATCTCCCCTTTTTTTATATAGTCCCCTTCTTTAATAGTTAAAAATTCTGTAGTTGCAGTAGCGTTTTGCATCGTTATATTTGCATTTCCGGTCCTATTTTCCGTTGCCTGAATAATTCCGTAGGCAGGGCTATAAATAGAAATCACTGGGTTTGCCCTTTTGGCTGAAGCCAGTGAATTTATTTGATTAACAGTCATTCCATAGAGTAATAATTTTTGCTTTGAGGCTTTAATAATAGACCTATTATCGGAATCATTGGAAATCAAATAGATAAAATTTTGCTGTTCAGTCAGTAATTCCGGGCTATACAAATCAAAAAGCTTTTGTCCTTTAGCTACTCTTTGGTACTTATAGTTTACATACATTTTTTCTATTCTGCCACTTATTCTTGCCGCAATGTTAACAGACGAATTTGGGTCATAGATGACTAGACCAGGTAAGTATATTTCACTACTGATGGTGGTGTCTTTCGGGGTTGTGGTTTGGTAATTACCCACTATAAAATTATTGGTTGGCTTTAAAAGGTTTTCAATTAAGTTGCTTTCCACAACATGATTTTGGATCGTTTTTTTTACCAATGCCATTCCGCAAATTGGGCAATTACCGGGTTTATCCCGGATAATTTGCGGATGCATGGGGCAGGTGTACAATTCTTTTTGCGGCTGATTATCTACCGGTTTATTTGACTTCATTGCAAATAAATATAGTACCAATCCAATAATTGAAATTGTTGTAACTACTAAACTATATTTTAAATATCTGTTCATAATTATTTGATTTCTAAATGTTTTTCAATTTCAACTTGTGCAATCAAAATAGCCTGTAACTTGTCTAAAGTGTCCATTTGAGCCATATTTAATGCTTCCCAAGCATCCAGAACAACAAACAAATCACCGGTGTTATTTTGCCAGGCAAGTATTGCAGTATCATAATTTTTTCGCAAAGCTGGAATAATACTCTTTTCAGCAATATCGTATTGCGCCTTGAGATTGGTAAGTTCGGTATTCATTCCTGAAACCATTCCGTGAGCTTCATTCAAAACCATTTGTTTTTGCCAATTAAGGCTTTCATTTTTTATTTTAAAGCTGTTGACATTTGCCTTACTCATTTTTGAAGCCCAGGGAGCAATGGGAATAGTAACCATAAGCATTAAAGTGAATTGTTGTGGTTGTTGCCCAAAAGCAAACATATGTTCGTAATTAATTCCAAATTCTGGTAATAGTTTTGCTTTTTCGGCTTCTATTTTCAATTGATTTACCGCCATTGTTTGTTCAATAGCCTTGACATCACTACGATTTTCTATATGTGATACTGTATGTAATTTTATCAAATCGAAAACTTTTATTTGATAGGTGGTATCTATTTCAAATGGGATATTACTATCTCTAGCCATCAAGGTATTGAGCATAATTCGTTTTTGAGAAATATCATTTTGTAGCATTACTATCATGCTTTGTAATGTGCTATATTGCGATTTTGCTTTGTAGTAGGTGGACAATTTATCCATATTGTATTGGTAGCGAATTCCCATACTTTTGATCATATAGTCCAGTAATAATAAATTATCGTTAGCAAGTTGCCTTTTTTTATTCAGTATCTGCCATTGGTAATAATTCGTTTTTGCTAAAGCATTTAGTTGATTAATCGTATAGTTTTTGTTTTCTTTCTCTACTGAAGACATCGCATTCATATAGTTGTAATCAGCCTTTAGTTTTGATGGATTAGGTATCATTTGTGTGATACCTAATGTATAAAAACCCATACCAAGGCTATTATCACCAGCTTTCCATAATTTGGTATTATAAGGAGTCATAAAGAAACCTGAATTTACTTGTGGCGGCATCCAGCTTTTTGCACCTTTTGCCGCTGCATCCATACTTTGTATATCAGCATCGTACATTTTTAACTGTGGATTATTCGTTTTGATAGTAGTCAAAACGGTATCCAACGAAAGTGTTTGTGCAAATACATTAGTAGTGCATAAAATCAAACAACTTACAACGAAATAATATTTAATGTTTTGCATCGATAAGATCTATTTTACCTTTTGTTCTTAATTCACGAAGTTTTGACATTTCGAAAACAACCGGTGTTACTAATAATACATAAATAGTCGAGGTGATTGTACCACCAATGAGAGGAACCGTGATAGGAAGCATCACATCAGCACCCGTCCCAGTTGCCCAAAGAATAGGTATTAATCCAAATAATGAAACGGAAACAGTCATTAGTTTTGGTCGCAATCTTTTGGCTGAACCATCAATAATATATTCTCTCAAAATATCTTCTGTAATTGTTGCTGCACTGTTCCCATGTTTTGCTACCATTTTGTTCATCGCCTCATTTAAATAAATGGTTATTAGCATAGCCGTTTCTACAGCCAAACCAAACAGTGCAATAAAACCAACGGCAACGGCTACCGATAAATTAATACCATAAAAATAGACCATAAAAATACCTCCAATTAAAGCAAACGGCACCGTTATCATAGTTATCAGAGCTTCTTTCATGGAACGATACGTAAAGTATAAAACAAGAAAAATAATGATAACTACTATAGGCAAAATCATACTTAAAGTTTTGTTGGCTCTAATTTGGTTTTCCCATTGTCCGCTCCATTCTATATAATACCCTTTTGGCATTTTAGTCATCATCGCATTCAGTTTTTTCTGAGCTTCTTTCACTGTGCTTCCTAAATCACGCTCCCGAACATTAAACAATACGCTGCCACGAAGCATTGCATTTTCACTGTTTATCATGGGCGGACCATCACTTATTTTTACATTCGCAACCGTTTCTAACGGAATTGGTCCAAATTGCATCGTTTGGACTTGCAGTTTTTTCAAGGCTTCCAAGCTGTTTCGATATTCTTGTGCATACCTTGCATTTACCGAAAAACGTTGTCTTCCTTCGATAGTTGTGGTGAGTTTCATTCCTCCAATAGCCGCTTCAACAACAGTATTGATATCGTCAATTGAAAGGCCGTATCTACCAATTACTTCACGTTTTGCTTCTATGTCAATGTATTTTCCTCCGGTTATGGGTTCGGAATATAAATCTTTTACTCCGGCTGTGCCTTCGAGTGCTTTTTTTATTTTTTGGGATAACGCGTTTATTGTATCTAAACTTGCTCCGTAAATTTTAATTCCAACATCGGTTCTGATACCTGTCGAAAGCATGTTGATGCGATTGATGATGGGTTGTGTGAAGCCATTAGTTACACCAGGAATTTGCAGTTTGTTGTTTATTTCATTAACAACATCATTTTTTGTTTTGCCTTCTCTCCATTCTTGTTGGGGTTTTAGTAAAACAATCGTTTCAATCATGCTTATCGGGCTGTTGTCGGTTGCTGTATTAGCGCGTCCGGCTTTTCCCAAAACGTGAGCCACTTCGGGTATCGATTTTATCAGCTTGTCCTGAATCTGCAAAATCCTTTTTACTTCAGAATTGGAAACATCAGGCAAGGTTACAGGCATGAACAATATGGAGCCTTCATCCAATGGTGGCATAAATTCGGAGCCTAGACGAGTAAACATCAATACACCAATCAGCAAAGCAATTATATTTATGCCCAATACTGTTTTTCGCCATTTTAAACATAGTGTTAGAATAGGAGTATAGATGCTTTCCAGTTTTCTATTAATTGGATTTTTTTCTTCCACTCGAAGTCTGCCTTTAAGTAAAAAACTAATTAGTACAGGCGTAAGTGTGATCGCAAAAAACGCATCAACAATAAGTATTAACGATTTTGTCCACGCCAATGGGCTAAAGAGTTTTCCCTCCATGCCTGTAAGGAGAAAGACTGGTAAAAAAGAGGTAATTATAATTACGGTTGAATAGAAAACACCCGGTCCAACTAATTTAGAAGAGGATTCAATTAGCTGCAATTTTTCTTCAGAAGATAATGGATCGTGTTGTTTTTTGACTATTTTTTTAAAAAAATTCCTCATCGCTACAAATTATTTGTTGTTATCCATTTCTTCTTGTTTCTCCGAAATTGTCCTATAAGCATTCTCTACCATCACAATTCCGTCATCAACAATAACACCTATTGCCAGCGCAATACCCGTCAGTGACATAATATTGGAAGATATTCCAAAAGCTTGTAGGAAGATAAATGCAACCGCAACGGATATTGGTATTTGGATCAAAATGATCAAGGCACTTCGCCAATGAAAAAGAAAAAGAAGAATTATTATAGAAACGGCAATCATTTCTTCGATTAAAGTTCCTTTAACCGATGCGATAGCTTTTTCAATCAATTCGCTTCTGTCATAAGAAGTTTTAAAAGTAACGCCTTCGGGTAATCCTTTTTCGACTTCTTTCATTTTTTCTTTTACCGCTGTGATTACTTTATCAGCATTTTCTCCATAACGCATCACTACAATTCCGCCCACCACTTCGCCAGTACCATTTTCATCAAAAATCCCTAATCTCAAATCGCCCCCCATTTGTATCGAACCAATGTCTTTTACCTTTATAGGAACGGAATTGTAGTTTTTAATGGCAATGTCTTCTACATCTTTTATGTTTTTTATGTAGCCCAATCCTCTAACAATATAGGCCATATCGCTCATTTCAAATTTCCGACCACCAACATCATTATTATTGGCCTTCACGGCATTCATCACTTCCATCATGCTTACGTTGTAGTACTGCATTTTTAAAGGGTCTAAAACCAATTGATATTGTTTTTCAAAACCTCCAAAGGAAGCCACTTCTGCCACACCGGGAACGGTTTGCAATGCAAATTTTACATACCAATCTTGTAAAGCTCTTTGCTCTCCCAAGTCCATACCATTAGCATTCAAATGATACCAAAAAACGTGACCAACACCTGTGCCATCTGGCCCTAATGTTGGGACAACATTTTGTGGCAACAATCGTTGTGCATAATTTAACCTTTCTAAAACCCGGGTTCTAGCCCAATAGATATCAACATCATCCTCAAAAACAATATACACGAAACTCATCCCAAACATAGATGCCCCACGTATGTTTTTAATTTTTGGTATTCCTTGCAGGTTAGAGACCAAAGGATAGGTTACTTGTGCTTCTATAACCTGCGGGCTTCTTCCCATCCATTCTGTAAAAACAATGACTTGATTTTCGGACAAATCCGGAATGGCATCTATAGGGTTTTGTTGCACGCTATAAATACCCCAGCCAAATAAACAGGCCGAAACAAGCAAGACTACAAATCGATTTCGTAGTGAGAATGTTATTAATTTTTCTACCATTATTTTTAGTTTTCTATTGAAAGGCTATCGGCGGTTTTTTGAATCCAATTAATTACTTCTTGTTTTTGACTACTAGAAAGTATTGCATTTTTATGAATGAAAGTATAAGAAGACAAAGGCATTTCATTAGACTTTATTTGTTTGCTAATTGCTTCTAATTTGCTTATTTGTTTTCGATTTGAGTAGTTTCCAAATTCACTAAAGTTCAAATCTTTCTTTCCATTTTTAATATGACTTTCCATCAACATTCGCACTGGCTGAATGTAGGAATGCCACGGATAATTAGTATTGTTGCTATGACAGTCGTAACACGAGGTTTGTAAAATGGTTCGCACATTGGCAGGCACATTATATATTTTTGTAAAGTGCGTAGGCAAAACCTGCCCGTTATCTGAATTATGGGCAGGTTGATACAATTGCATCAGCAAAAAAAGAATAAAACCCACGACAACTATTCTTTTGATGATTTTCATTCTACAATTCTTTTTTCATTGAGCCGCAGCTAAGCATTTTTTTGCCGTAATATGGGTTTTTGATGTCTTTGCTTTCACTAATCCAAATGGCGCCTTTACCATCATCGTACATTGGGCAATGGTCTTGATACAATTTTTGTTCTGTTCCAAAGGTTTTGATTAAATCATTTATGTCTTTACTCAACATGGCGAAATGTTCTCTTTGATGTTCGATTTTCCCTGCGTTATCACCAATATGTTCTGCGTGTTCTTTGGCATCATCGGCTATATCAAGATATTCCTTTTTCAATTTTGCATCTATTATTGTATTGGAATTTAGGTTATTGAAAGTTGCATATAATGCTTTACCTGCATTGGCTGCTCCTTTTGTATCATCTTTCGTTAATGCGTTTTTTAAAGTCAAATAATTACTCACAATCTCATTGATAGAAAATTTAGTTTGTGATACTGCCGCAACAGTTGTTTCGGCTTTTACTTCAGTTAGAGTGCTGGAAGCAGTTTTGGCAGCTTCATTTACCGGCTCTGTTAATTCCATACCACATCTAGAGCATTTCTCTCCCTTTTTTCCTGTAATTTCTGGATGCATAAGGCATGCATACAATTGTGAAGTGCTCTCTTTTGTTTCTGAATTAGTTGTGACCCCTTCTTTGTTTTTTTGGTTACAAGAAACCATTACGAATGCCATTGTAATGGCTGAAAGAATTATATTTTTCATTTTTTTTAAATTTTTTAATCATTAATAATTAGGTTACTATGGTACTATTTTATACTCAATATTTTTTTTGAAAATCCACTCTGTGTTTTTTTTACAGCACAATTAAATCATTTTATGCTTCAATTATAATCATAAGTGCACAGTCAATACATACATAAAAGTAAATCTAAAATTTACAGGAAAGGATTATTTTTTATCACCTTCTTTTTTAGTCATATCCATCCCACATTTCGGACATTTTCCTGGTTCATCGGAAGTTGTACCATCCATCGTACAAACATATTTTGTAACAATCTCACTGCTGGCTTGACTACCTTTAACAGCGTGGTTATATTTTCTAGTTTTAATCATTTTCATTCCGCATTTGCTACATCCACCTTCTATTAAACTCATTTCTTCCGGATGCATCGGACAGGTATAAGTTGTTTTATGAACTTCTCTTTGTACCATATCCATTCCGCATTTCGGACATTTTCCTGGTTCATCGGAAGTGGTGCCATCCATACTACAAACATATTTTGTAACAACCTCACTGCTTGCTTGACTTCCCTTTATAGCGTGATTGTATTTTCGTTCCGTGGTTTTTACCATTTTCATTCCGCATTTGCTACAGTCACCTTCTATTGAACTCACTTCTTCTGGATGCATTGGACAGCTGTAAGTTGTTTTTTGAACTTCTTTTTTTGTCATATCCATTCCGCATTTCGGACATTTTCCTGGTTCAGCGGAAGTGGTGCTATCCATACTACAAACATATTTTGTAACAACCTCACTGCTTGCTTGACTTCCCTTTACAGCGTGATTGAATTTTCGTTCCGTGGTTTTTACCATTTTCATTCCACATTTGCTACACCCTCCTGCTGTTAAACTCACTTCATCTGGATGCATCGGACAGCTGTAAGTTGTTTTTTGAGCCTCTTTTTTTGAGGGTTTGGTAACATTTTGAGCTGATGCTACTGTGCTAATTGCTAAGAATACGCTTAGTACGATAATTAATGTTTTCATCTTTATATTGTTTTTAAATATTACTTAATTATTTCAACTGTTTTACCACAGCTCAACATTTGTGAACCATAATAAGGGTTTTTAACTGCATTTTCTTTGCTTAACCAATTAGCATCTTGCATTGGGCAATACTGATAATAAACGGGTGCTGTTAATTTTGAAACTTTTATCAATTCATGCATATTTTTAGATAATGATTTGAAAAGTTCCCTTTGCTTCTTGATGTCTTGTGTTTCAGAAATATTTTTAGCACTAGCAGTTAAACTTTTCAAAACTTTCATCCAGACGGTATGCTCCGCTGTTTTTAAGTTTTCCATTTTTACAGAAGTGATCGCTATTAATAAGTCCTTTGACTTTACAGAAGCCGTTTTACCAGCTGTTTTTACCAAGGCATCTTTCAATAAGAAATAATTATCGAAAACTGGTTTCAATTGGTTCTCAGTTATTTGTTGTGTTTTAGTGTTTTTAATTTGCGCAGTGGAAACCACGACTGATAACAATAGAGTTATTGCCATCATTGTTTTTTTTAATGAGTTCATTGTAAGTAAATAATTTAGAATTGAATTAGCTAAATACCCAAACAATAGTATTTGAAACTATAGTTTAAATTATAATTAGCCGAAAAAATAAATGATTTTAAAGTAATAATTACTTTTAATTTGACACACTTATGGCTGTCAAAATTGAAATTTAGCTTATTTTAGGTATAAGCCAAAGAGAACAGAAACCGGAAGAAATAAAGGTTTCTGAATTATAAAAATTTTGTTTTTCGTATGAAAAATTAAAAATTTTGTTATTTAAATTCAATCCATTAATTGAAATTGAACTATTACATGAAGAAGTGCAACCACATTTTGAATGCCCGCATTTTCCACCACAACCTTCGTGATTTTTATTTTTAGAATGATTGCCATTTGAGCAACAACAATCGTCCTTATGAGTTTTTGACGAAATTTCTTTGTTACAAGAACCTTTCTTTGAATAATTTCCACAGGCAAAAGTTGGCGTTGGCGCCAAGAAGAAGCCAAGTACAATGATTAGTAAAATGTGGAACTTTTTCATCTTAGAAAAATAATAAATCAAAATTAGCTAAATTATAGTAATGTGTCACTAAAAATTTGTTAAAATCGTTAAAATTGCTTCCAGCAATAGTTTTGGCTCCCTCTTATAGCATAGGGCCCATGGCAACAATGCGATTCTTTTTACCCTTGCTCTGTCGGATGTGAACCATGCCTCGCTCGGTATCTGCACCGCCAATACACAGGTTTCGTACATCCGGACAACGCAAACCATAACCATAACACAAGTCCAATAGCAACCGATATTTGAGTAATTTGCAAACTTCCAGTAACCGTTTCACCTCGCTATTGTTGAGAACAGTAGGGAGTTTTTGAGCATGCTTGATTTCGGGAAGGCAAAATTGTTCGAAAGGCAAGCCACGCATTTTGTAGGCATATCGCATGTCGTAAACCGTAAATTTAAAGACAGTTACAAAATTCAAATGATCTAAAATTTGTTTGGAGTCTAATTTCGTAGGAAGTACGCTACAATGTAACGCCAAATGAGCTAGATGTCTGCCGTAACTAACAAACAAACTGGGGCTCTGGCCGGACGTATTAACAAAAATCGTTGTAAGTCTTGATAAAGTTCGGTGAAATTACTTACTTTGTTGCAAGGCTGTTGGACAATGGTTACAGAACTTGCTACCTTGTGAGAAGCATTTGTTTTTTTATGATATTGATTTTAAATTCATTGTAATATTACGATCCTTTGATACATCTTGTTCACGTAATGAACTACCGATAGGTTTAGTACAATAGCTAAGTTTTCGCTGCGTGCGTAACTGAACAATGAACAGTGAATGAATGAAAACACATATGAAAAGATGCAGTAGACATTTTTTATTTTATAGCGATATGGAATATTTGTCAATTTGGGATTAGAAGTTGTCAAAAACGGAGTTTTTGATTTCATGTTAAAACGGGAAATCTTATACCTTCTGTATTTGAGGTATGAAATAATATTGATAATAATTATTCCGGTAGGGGGTATATAAGAGGGAATAAAATGAGTCTATAATTGGAATAGGGGGTAAGGAATAAAAAAGATAGTGAGAAGTGCCTTTTTTATTTAAAGAATGGAAGAAATGGTTTTGTATGTTTGGTAAAGCATAGTAAAAAGCTATTTTATGGCACAAAGCCAACCTAAATTTGGGGAAATTGCAGCCATTTTGTGGCTGAGATATTTCAAGTTGTGAGCTTCGGCTATCCGAAAGACCGAAACATAAAACCAATAAAAATGGATCAGGAGGAATATAATAAAATATGTCTATTATATCAAGTATTAACAAAAAGATTTGATTTTAATCAAAACTACAATTATGATAAATGGTATAAATGTTATAATGCTGATTTTTATGGAGTTAAAAACGGATATCTTGAAGTTTTAAAGAGATTTGAAAATTTAACCCTTAGACATATATATACCCCGGAATATGTAAGTTCAGTTCCTTTTTCAGACGAATATTTAGACGATGTTCTTGTTAAAATAAGTGATGATAAGGTTCGCGTACTTTCTGAATTAGGATTAGTAACTTTGTATTTTTTAATTTATAGATTAGAAGAAGGAATAAATAATTTTTTGCAATTATTAGAAAGTATAAAAAAACAATATGTAGGTTTTATAAAAATAGATAATGATAATAGAATTTATAAAATGAAAGGTTACATATATGATGAATTGATACCACAATTTGAAAATATTAAAGATTTTAAATTAATGTTCCATTTATTCTCAAAAACTAATTCTAACTATATGTTATTGAATTGGAATAATGAAGTTGAGATTGACGTATTTAAGATAAATAAGACTTTAGACAGTTTACAAAATTTTAACTTTAAATATCTTGATGCGATTTTGGTTAAGTAAAGACTAGCTGACAATAACAAAGGCTTCGGCGGGTCTGAAAGACCAACCTTTAAGCCTTATATAGAACCGGAGGTGGTTTACTTATGGCATGTTAAATCAACCACCTCAATAAAATCAGTATGGAAAAGATTTTAAAAATAGTAATATAGGAAGACAATAAAAGTGATGTAGGATTAGTAATGCGTGAACTGAATAAATTGGCTACTGATTTTCACTTCGGAGATTGTTGAAACACATGAAGCTTTTGAAAATGCTCTGGATATTTTTGACCCTGATATCATATTATAATCTTCCTCCATTTGATGGAGCTGCCCTATCATTGCGAATGAGAAATAAACGATGACGCCGTTTGGACTAAAAAAAGGAAAGGAATGGCTGGACCTTGCAAGTTGGCCAAATTGCATTCATCTGATGACCACGACAGAGTTATGAACAGTATTGTCTATTTTTTTGAAAGCAAAGAAAATTTTTGGTCTAGTGAATGTCGTTATCTGGATAATAAAGGAAAAGTTTATTATTTTTCTGACAGCGGTTATTTAGTCCGCGACCAAGACGGAAAGCCCATCGGAACGGTGGGAGTAGTAGCTGATATTACCAGTCTAAAAGATCACATAATCGAGCTCAAAGCTCAAAGAAGATTTTTATGACTTCGCATAGAGTAAGACAATCTACTGTGAATATTTTAGGTCAATCAAATGCACTTGATGAGTCAATGCGTACTCTATTTTAATGATCAGGAACTTAATCAACAATCCAACTTAATTAGTTTATCCGCTTCTTATAGCCTCAAGTTGCCAATCATTTTCTCAAAGGATACACTCGCGCCATGAATCATCTGCTGTTGCATGATCACATAATCCTTTTTGCTTGCTTCGACAATTGTCGCAGGGCGGATTGGATTTATAACTCTGATTTGTGAAGGCTACAATCAATTCCGCCTATAGATGTAATAGTTCTTCTATGCTGTACTATTTCCTTATATAAACTTTGCTTTGCAATACTGTCGTGCCGTGAACAGATTCGTCCAATTCTTAATAGAACTACTTTTATAGTGTTGAAAATAAAAAGTAAGTAAGCTATTTATCTGGCTATGATGTTCGATTGAGAATACTTATAAGTTCTAAAAAATATTTTAATCATTATTAATACTTGGGAATAATTATTTTGGATTGGTTATGTTTGGATGAAGTATAAATTTCAATAGCTCGGTAACATCAACATCACCATTGTTGCCAATACTGAATTGTAAAGAATCGGTATTAGAAGTCATCTTCAAATAATCCAATTGAGTCTGGTCTAATTCTGCCCTGTAATTTCCGGGACGTAACCCAAGAAAACTAAAATGTCCATCGGATTTTGAAACTAACGAGGTAATAAAAATAGTGTCATCATCATAAATATTTATTTTAATTCCTCCAAGTTCGTATAAATCACCATTCATCTTCAGGGAAACCTCCCCGGTAGCTTCTTGCAAATTCATTCTCACCTCATTATAAAAAGGGATTATAAAAGCATTTTTAATTCCGCGATTCTGAAGGTCTCTTTTTATTTTTCTTATTTCTTCCAGCGTATTGGCTTCTCCCCAAGTGTATTTGTACAAACCTTCATGTTGATACATTTCAATTCCTTTTAATGCTTTAAATAACGAATTGGAAAAAGATTGTTTATGTTTTGAAGCCATTATCTGGATCTTGAAAACCAGGCCTTTTTGAGAAGTTATTTTATTGCCGTTAGATTTTTCATCAGGCGTTTGGTTTTTATTGTCTTTTGCTTCTAGGATAAATTCCAATTTAGCCTCAACATTCCCATTAATATTGGCTATATTGAATTTTTGAACAAGTGCTCTTGGTATCATTTGTGCTTTATCCAATTGTTCACCGTCTAATTGGGCAGTGTAATCTCCCGGTTTTAAGCCCAGAAGGGTAAAGGTTCCGTCGGCCTCTGAAAGGGTGGATGTAATTTTAGTATTATTGGAGTCATAGATAAATACTCTTATGCCGGCAATTCCATCTAAATTTTTACTTTTATAGAACACTACTCCGCTGATTTTACCGGAGTTAATTCTCTCATCGTTATAAAAAGGCACTACAAAAGCATTAGGAAATCCCTGAAAACGGAGCTTGTTTCGTATGTCGTTCGCTTCCGCTATCGATTTACTGGTACCCGTTGTGTATTTATACATTCCCTTATGTCTATACTCTTTAATGCCTTTAAGACCTTTGAAAATCGGATCAGATAATTCCATTTTCTTTTTTGAAGCTAAAAGCTGATTCTTGAAAACCAATCCGTCTTCAGGGCTATTTCCATATTGGTCTTCTATACTAGCATCAGTAACGGCAACACTGGGGTTGGCTTGGTCTAATTGTGATTTTTGAAAAGCGGCTTCCAGCAGATCAGCAGCATTCTTTTTATTGATTGCTTCGGCTTCTTGTATGCTTGTCCTCTTATTGTGATAAAAAGGCACTACAAAAGTCCCGAAGAACCCTTGGGAACGCAGTTTGTTTTTAATTTTGTTCGCTTTCTTTAGCGATTTACTGATCCCCATAGTGTATTTATATAATTTTTTATGCAGGTACTCTTTAATGCCTTTCAAACCTTTAAAAATCGGATCAGTTAATGCTAATTTCTTTTTTGAAGCCAAAAGTTGGGTCTTGAAAATTAATCCTTCTTCTGAACCGCTTCCATACTGTTCTGGTACACTTCCAGTGATAATGGGCGCGTATGGGATTGAAATCTCAGGCTGTAATTCTTGAGGAACAGTTACTAACGGAACAACCACCTTCTTTTTAATAATTGTTGTGACTTCTTGGGCATCTATTCTTTTATTGTCATTAAAGGGTACTACAAAAGCGCCAAAGAATCCATTGGAACGCAGCTTATTTTTAATCTTGTTCGCTTCGGCCATCGATTTATTTGTGCCAATAGTATATTTGTACAATCCCTTATGCAGGTATTCTTTAACGTCTTTCAAACCTTTGAAAAAAGAATCAGATAGTGCCACTTTCTTTTTTGAAGCTAAAAGCTGGGTCTTAAAAATTAATCCCTCTTCCAGAGTGCCTCCATATTGTTCTTCTATACTTACATTAATAAAGGAAGTGTTGGGGGTGGAGATTTCGGGTTGTGTTTTGCGAGAGGTGGCTGCTAACTGAATAGCGGCGTTCTTTTTGTCAATTGCCTTGGCTTCTTGCCTGCTGATCCTTTTGTGGTCATAAAATGGTACTACAAAAGCATCGTGATAGCCTTCCGAACGTAATTTATTTTTAATTTTGTTGGCTTCACTGCGTGAGGTGCTAGAGCCCCAAATATATTTGTAAACACCGTGATGTTCATATTCGACCATTTCGTTCTTGTTTTTGAACCATGGATGATTTAACGGAAGTTGTATTTTAGAGGACAGCAGTTGCACGCTATAAATGACTTCTTTGCTATATTCTATTTGATCAGTCGCGATTTCAGAAACTGCAACACCTACTGTTTTACTTGGATTGTTTAACGGAACAGTTTCAGTATCCGATTTTTCAATTTTTCCTTTATGCAATACAAATTCAATATTGTCCACAATGGCTCCATCCACTCCGTTGTTAATTTCAAAAGGTGCGTTGGCGGGTTCTGCCTTCATTTGTAGTTTTTGTAATTGCAGCGAATCTATTTTTGCGGAATACCTACCCGATTTTAAACCCAGGAAACTAAAATACCCGTCTGGTTCTGAAAGAATGGTTGTGGTAAGAACATTATCAATATCATAAATATTGATTTTCAAACCACCGGTTCCAATGAGTTTCCCATTTTCATTTCTGTTAACTGTTCCTCCCACTTCTCCTACTACAACAACAGGGATTTCAATTATTTTTAATTGATTGGGGTTTAGCGTAATGTTTAAGGTTTTGTTGATGACCTGCCATGCAATAGTATTGATACTATTGGTGTTGAGTTCTACATGATTTTTTATATATGGTTCTAATTCGGTAATTATAGTGGTTCCGTCTTTGGAATTGATCTGTCTGCCGCCACCATTCAATAGAATCTGCAGGCCAATTACGGGAGGTTCATTTGGGTCTCGTTTTCCATTGCCGTTGGCATCTAAAAAAGGAATGAATTTCATACTTGCCCTTCCTACACTGGTCTTATTGTTAAAATCGATAAAATCTGCTTTGGGCTCATAAATCAGGCTACCGCTGGCCGACTGGGAAAACGAAGCTTGATTTTTGGTAAAACTGCTTGAAAAACCTGTGCTTATCGTCTCGAAATCATATCGGAAACCCATTTGCAGGTAGCTGCTGCTGGTCTTGAAATTACGATCAAAAGACGCTTGAACACTCCCTTTGCGAAACAGTTGTTTTTTCAGTTCGGCTCTTAATGAAGTGATGCCGTCAGCATTGTATTCGTACCTTAGCTGAGGAATTAAAACAAAGCCTTTTGGGAGCCGGAGTGAAGTGGACAGGTTGCTGTAGATAAATGGTTTATTGGTATCGGTATAAAATAAATTGGTAGTAAAATTAAAGTTCAATCCATACCCCGTTCCCGATAATAAAGATTCGGCAATAGTGTATTTACTGGTATTATACACATTTTGCTGCAAGGACAATCGGGAATTACCCGAAAAATGAGCGGTATGTATAGGGAAGGACAGCGTCGCCTTGCGCGTTTCTGAATAATTGAAACGTATAGCCTGTTGGTACTTGTCATACTTTGTATAATCCAGCTCCAATCGGAGGTTGTTAAGAGCGGTATAGTTCAATATTCCGTTATACATAACCTTATGATAGTAGCCTCCAGAAATAAACAATTGAGACGATACACGCATGGACGAATTGAAAAAAGGGATGATTTTATTGTTTTTTAAAGACGAAAAGTATTCCATCCCGCCTCCAATAGTAATATAATTAGAAAGGCCATAGTTTACTTTTGCATTAGCAAAAAGACTGTTCTTGCCATCTTCTATAATCCCGGAACTCAGAACGTATTCTAATTTTTTTTTGGGAAGAAAATTAAAAGGAATCACAAATTGTTTGCCTGAAACCTGTTCTTCACCCCAGGGACCGTAATACCGCAGTGAAATTTCGGTGCGGCCATACATCAGCGGAACATTAAAGGAAAAAAAACCATTGGCATCCGCTTTGACGTAATCGACCAGCACATTGTTTATGTAGAGCTCCACCATCCAGTCGGGTTGGGTATGATCGCTTAAGGCATAGGTGCCGAAGGATTTTCTGATTTGGGTGGGCGCATTGGTGATTTGCCCTCCGACAACCGGATATAAAATAGTAGACGTTGACGACGCGCCTATTTTTCCCAGCGTGATTTGGCTTACGTATTTATCGTTGTCTTTGACATACCGCCAACGGTAATATTGGTTTTTTATTGAAAAAGGCTGGTTACTGCCATAGTTAATTGCGCTTGTCAATTCCCCTCCGGCAAGCATGCCTCCCAAATTTAAAAGCAGTCTTTCAGAACGGGTTCCATTGGTCTGCTGAGTAGCATTCACGGCCCAGTTGGCTGTTCCGAAATGAAACAGGGGTTTGTCTCTGATAAGGGTGGTATCGGCAGTAAATTCGTTTTTGATTTTGTTGATATTGGCCCGCATCTGTGCGATACGCGCTTCTTTTATGGCTGGTAGTTCCAATTTCGAGGACATCGAAACCGCCAAACTCCTAAAGCTAAAATTATTTTCAAGCTCAAAAACCGAATTAAAATAGATGGCTTTCAGGAACAAATTGGTATTGGTGCGGATTAAATCGCCCGCTTTCAGCGGAATTACCCGGCCTTTATAGGTGATCTGCCTGGCGTTTTCATCAATTTTGAAAGAGTTGTTCTGTTGGGTAAAATAACCTTCAATGGTGCTGTAAGTAGTATTAGTGGTGTTTTTAATCTGTAAAAAATCAAAAACAGCGGGCACCGAAAGATACACCTCCTCGCCACAGATTATCGAAGGCAGCTCGGTACTACCAATGTATTTCACCTGAAGCAACACCAGTACTTCATCGCAGTCGCGTTCTTGCGCGTTGGCAGAAGAATGCAAACTTGCTAATAGGATAATAAATAAATATAAAAGGGTGCCGGACTTGTTCATAAACAACCCGAGGAAAGCAGGCCACCTGCTGTTAAGTGGAATATGTTTTTTTTGGCTGCACTTACCCATTATATAGGTTAACAGGCCGTAAGCTATCCTCAGTAAGAAAGGCGGCGGCAATTAAGGAATCCATTCTAAGAACAGCTATTGTGGGCAGTAAAATAAATAAACGTACCTTTAAGGAATACATGGGTGATGTATTTTAGGATGTTATAAACGGAGGGTGGCTTCAGCATATTTAGTGCCTTTGTCTTGGGGAGAATAAATGACCTGAAGCTGGCCTTTGGTATAATCTGTCTTTTGGTCAGCACTCAGTTTTATTTTAGTTCTTCGTAAATTCCCCGGCATGTACACGGCAAAACCTTTTACGGTGGCTGCATTGGTGGTAATTCCTGCAGCAGAAATATGGTTGACCTGTATGTCGCCATAGCAGGACGTATTACCGGTCCGATTAAAATCCATGAAAAGCGCAATTCCCTCTTCGGTTCGTTGCACTGCCAAATTCGAAAGCCTCACGGCCGTGGTAGCTTCTCCTATGGTAATGATATTGGCAATTGAAATTCCAAAAACCGGCGTTATACTAATGCTCAAGCCTTCCTGCTTATGGGTGGAATCCTCTTTCTCTAAAACCTTGTTTTTAGGCACGGCACGGAAATAAAGATGGGAACGGTATTCCCCTTGCTGCAGTTCATTGGTTTTGATCAGCTGTATTTTTACTGTTTGCGATTCATTGGGAGCAAGAGTAACCATGCGGGGGTAAAACCGTAAATAAGGAGACGCAAAGCGCTGGCCGGGTTCCGGCTCTTCAATGGAAATAAATTTACCCTCCTGATCCATTTTTATCTCGCTGTACGACAGTTTATAGGTGGCGGTATCCTTCCCGACATTGGACAGGTTTATATTCTGCACTCTATTTTGGATGCCGTCAAAGGCGATGCGTTTTGGAAAAATCATCAGGTCCCCTTGTGCAATTAAGCGATTGGCAAAGGGTAAAAACAACAGTAACAGCAGTAAAATTTTCTCTTTCATGGGGAATCATTCAATATTTTAGCTTTCAATTTTAGTATTGACAGCAACGGTTTAAAGATTTGAAAAAAGGTATGTAAAATGGCCTTTTTGTACGTCTAATTATAATTTACAATCACTTCAAAACCTGCGGCATTGGTATACAAAGCTGCAGCTTGTGAGGCTCCGACATTTAGCGTTGCGCCAACAAGAACAGTTTCTGGACCACCGGTTAATGTACCGGTTGCAGAAGGTGTACTGGTGAAAGCATTAACAACCATTGTTGCAGGACCAGCTCCAGATTCATAAAGTATGAAATCAGCTATGGGTAACGTAATTGCATAGCTATAACCGGGCTCACCAGTTACCGTAAATTGCGCTGCACTAACAGTTCCGGTAAAGGAGGGCAGGATTAGCCCACCTGAAGGAGTTCTTGATCCGGAAGCAGGTAAAAGCACTGTGCCACCACCCGATGAAACCGCTATAGTACCAAAATTCATGTCCGTATTTTTCGAAATGGAGATGGAAACTTGCGCCATTAAAGAACCGGAAAAGGGTAAAAAATAGAGTAACAGCAGTAAAATTTTCTCTTTCATGGGAGTCCTTGTTTCATTCATTCCGTTTTGGGGCTTGCTTTTTTGGACAGGACAGTATAAAATAATAAATAAAGGGGTGCTGCCAAAACTGGCAGCACCCCTTTATTACTACTAGTTATAATTTACAGTCACTGCAAAACCTGTTGCATTCTCGTATAAACCAGCAACTTGTAAGGAGCTAACGTTTAAAGTTGCACCTACAAGAACAACTTCTGAACCAGCTGTTAAAGTTCCGGTTGGAGTAGGCGTGCTGGTGAAAGCATCAACAGTCATCGTTTCAAGAGTTGTAGCTTTAGTAATTGTAAGCGTCGTAGGTAACGTAATCGCATAAGTGTAACCGGCCTGACCGCTTACCGTAAATTGAGCCGCAGTCACAGTACCAGCTGTTACCGGGAGTGTTACTCCTCCTGTTTTAGTACGAGTACTAGCAGGAGCTAAAACTACCGTACCGGCAGTAGACGAAACGGCTACGTTTCCAAAACTCATGTTTGTGTTTTTCACAATGGAAATTGGAGTAACAATAGTTGCAGAAGTAGGCGCTGAAGCAGATACTTGTGCTGAAGTAGTTGTTGAAAAAGCAACAGATAAGATGACGATTGCAATAATTGAGGTAATTTTTTTCATGTAAAAAAAGATTTGGGGTTAAAATGAATTATTTTGCAAATAGAAAGGAATAAATTTTAAATATAAAGCAAGAAGTGATAAGTGGGCAGCAGTAGTGATAACTGTTATTTGTAGAAATACAAAGGAAAATGATAAACAAATATAAAATGTTAAATTATTATTATTTTATTCAATTAAATGTGTTAATTTGATATTTAGAAATTAAAATGAGCAAAAACAAATTGTATTCTTAGTTGTTATTGATTTAAAAAAATAAACAAATTATATTTTTTATTCTCAAAAATACCCTGGTTTATTTCAATTATATAATATGGCTCTGTGGCAATATAAATTTAGTTGTACGATATAATTGGGTACTATTAGATTGAAAAAGTCGTATTTCGAATTGGAAAGATAAAATGCTTTTGATGTTTTTGTCTATATGATACCAATAAAAAAGATTGAAGATCAATTTTTACTAAACACGATTTTTTTTCTAATAAGAAAAAAGGCATATGTAATTTCTGTGAGAATCATTGGATTAGATATAAATCAGTGCTTTGGGCAGGCAGTTTTTCTAAACATGAGGTGGTGGACTGGATTAGCCATTTATGATAATAGTAGTAGTGCAAAATAATACTAATAAGATTATTTAAATGGAATAAAATTGCTGTGCTTTTTTCATGATTGAGGTTAAGATTCACTTTGGGAATTTTGTCTAAGAATTGTATTTTTTAATAAAAACTGAAAAGTATGGCGCACTGTATTAGATGAAACCTATCATTATTATTTTAATCCTCTTTCAATAATCTAGATTGCATTGACTAATAATTAATTTTTACTAGGCATTAGTGGTACTTAAAATAGTTTTGCAAGGAGAAATAGTAACAATGACCATCATGATAAATTGGAAATTTTGCAAAATTTTCTGTTGGGTATAGAAAATAAAAAATCTAAAAATGTAAAGATCAAAATAGATGCTTAAATTTTTAGATTTTAATTGATGAAAAGTTACTCAGTCTGCAATAATCCGGTCAAGGAATTCTTTGGTAATGGGTTTTAATTGAAAGGAAACTACATTTTTGTCGTTGCGCGCGCACGCGATGTCAGCATCATTAATGGTGGAGGAAAGAATATACAGCCTGCAATGATTTTTTAAAGCAGGGGGGAGCTTATCATACGCCTCCAGAAATTCAAAACCTGAGAATAGGGGCATGTATATGTCTATAAAAATTATCTGCGGCAGCATGGAAATATTATTTTGATTTTCCTGTAAATATTTTAGAGCCTTATCTGCAGCCGAATACTCTAATACTTTCTTTCCAAAATGGTTTTTAGTAATTATACGCGATGTGATATAAAGGTCAATGGCAATGTCGTCAATAATCATTACCGTTTCAAATTTCGGTTGTAAATCTGCTATCATGGTTTTAAATTTTTTAGTGTAATAATAAAGGCACTTCCGCTTCCTAACTCAGACTCGACGTGAACAGATCCCCCTAGTTTCTCGGTGATATCCTTTACGATATATAAGCCGATGCCGGAACCATCTGTTTTTCCGGAGAGACGAAAAAACATATCAAATATTTTATTATGATACGTTGGCGCAATTCCGATACCATTATCGGATATGCTGAGTCTAAGCTTTTCATTGTCGGTATATCCTGTTATTTTTATAAATCTGCCGGATTCATTTTTTTTATGGTGTTTTATGGCATTGGAAATAAGATTTTCAAGTATAGTATTAAAACGCAGGCTGTCGGAATGGAAAGGCTGGTGTTCCTTAATGTCAATTTCAAAATGAATTCCTTTTGCCATTTCGATATTGCGAAGCGAATCTACTATGGCGGTTGTTGTTTCCTGAATTAAAATTTTTTCTACTTCGACTGTGAGGCGGCTGTTCCGAGAGTAGCTCAGAATGTTTTTGATGAATTCATCCAGGCGGTTGATGCTGATGCGTATCATTGCTGCATGTTCTAAAGTATCTGTCTCCCGGCTTTCTTCTTCGATAAAAGAAAGTAGTCCGAGGATGGACGTAAGTGGGGAGCGCAAATCATGAGAGACACTATATACAAAGCGGTCGAGTTCCGCATTGATTTTGACGAGCTCTATATTTTGCTTTTCGAGATGTCGTTCTGCTTTTTTTCTTTCGGTAATATCAGTAACCATAGCCAAAGCGCCTTTATAGATCCCATCTGAATTAAAAATAGGGTTTGTAGAAATATGAGTCCAAACTTCTATTCCCGTTTTAGATATAAATTTGAAGTTCAAATGACCGGAATAATCCGCTTTATTCTTTTTCATTAACTCGAGGGCAATATTTATTCCCTTCTCATTCATAAAATAAAAAATCTCTTTTTCCATTATTTCTTCCAGGGTATATTCAAGTATCTCGCACATTTTTGTATTCACAAAGGTAGTTTTGTGATTTTCATCGATCATCCATATTCCTTCCTGAGCAGTTTCAACAATCTGCCGGTATTTTTTTTCACTTTCCTTCATGGCTAGCCGTGCCATTTTACTTTCAGTGATATCAGCCATCACATTAACCGCTCCTGTTACCTTATTTTGAATATCAATAAAAGGTACTGAGTACGTTAACACATTTCTCTTATCGCCGTTGGGACGTCCGATGATTATTTCTTCACCGACCAATGATTTCCTGTCCTTTAGTGCTATCGCCGTTGGATATAAATCAAAAGTAAGTCGCTTGCCATCCCTATTATAAACATTTAATGAGCCACACCACATATCTTTTTCAATTTCAGGTTCTCTGCCCCATAAGGCAGCTGCAGCTTTATTGTATATCATTATGCGTCCTTTGGCGTCGCAGGAGTAGGTCGCCACTGGTAAGTTCTGTATGAGTTCCCAATAACGCTTTTCACTTTCTTCTATTTTTTTTCGTGAGGCTACCTGTTCTGTTACATCATTAGCAAAGAGAACAATGCCATCGATAGTACCGTCAACGTTTCTATGCGCCTGATAGATAAAATTCAAATAGGTATTCACTAATTTCCCAGTTCCATGGTGGTTATATTTTACAAGCATTTCATTCGCTGAAAAAGTTTCACCTGTTTGATATACCCTATCCAAAAAATCAAAAATTCCCTGTGCTTCGAGTTCCGGCAATACTTCTTTTACTGTCTTGCCAATGATATTTTTTTTACCGATTAACTTTAAATAATGGGGGTTTACCATTTCATAAATATAGTTTGGTCCCTTTAATATTCCTATACAAATAGGCGCCTGTAAGCATAAATCGATGAATTGCTTTTTCTCAATTTCAAAAGCATTCTCTAAGCTTTTTTTTTCAGTTACATTTTTAGCAATGCAATAGCTCAATTTGTAGTTGTCATCCCATATTGCAGACCAAAGCATCGAGACAATAGTTCCATTTTTATGTATATATCGATTTTCAAACATAATTGCGGGCTCACCGTTTCTCATATCGTTAGCTGCATTTATTGTGTTTTCAGCGTCTTCAGGATAAACCAAATCCATATATCTCTTACCAATTAATTCGAGGGGTTTGTATCCCCAAATGGATTCCGATGCATTATTTACCTGAACAAACCTTCCTTTTTCATTAAATGAACAAATTATATCTAACGAGGAATCTAATATTTTATTATTATCATTTAATGACTTTTGTAATGCATTAGTTGCTATGGAAAGTTTTTGTTCCGCCATTTTATGCTTTGATATATCATGATGTTCAATCAGTACCATAGTTTCCAAGCGCTCAATTTTTTTTACTCTCATGTAGAACCATTTTTCGTCAACCAGACGATGACAAGGGTATTCTAGATAAAATTCATTTAATGTACTATTAAATACTTTTTTTATTCCTTGTCGCGCTTTTAATGCATAGTCATCTCCAATATCACTTTGATTATTCCATACATCAAAATAGTTTGCACCCTCACTATATTTTTCTAAATTGATACCGCTATTATGCAGGGCAGTTGTTTTCCAAGGTTTATTTACTTTAAGAATGGTTCCTGTTGCATTTATCACAACGATTTGAGAACTAATTGTGTCAAGGATATTTTTGCTAAAGATGTCACTTTCTTTAAAAATCGCTTCGGTAAGTTTATGTTCTTTTGCTGTGGGTACAATCCTCGAAATTATTTCTTTTCCGTTAGGGGCTTTAAACACTGGCCCATTGAGTTGATCAACAAACAGGGTCTCTTCTTTATGAACCACTGCCTTTTCTTCTTTCGTCCGGCAGTTAGGTTTATGTTCGTCTAAAATTTTTTCTGATTGTGGCGCTGTATGATCAACAATACCGGACAATTCCAAAGGAACAATATTTTGAGTTGTTTGAGGAATTTTAAAATCGATAGGATTAGCAACATGAATTTGTTCGTCGTTTATTGTAAACGGCGTACTATCCCTACTGTTTTCAAAAAAAGTTTGGAATTTTGTGTGCGGATCCTCTACTTCTTCCAACTGATTAAGTGAGATATTTAATGCAGTCTCTTTTAAAGCTCGGTGTATTTTAGTCGCTAGGGTGCTGAGTTTCTCTTTTTGGACAAAATCGGTAACTCCAATTTTAATAAGTGCTATGACAGTATCAATGTCAATGATTTTTGTAACAAAAATAAATGGTGCTTGTGGTGCAAGTTTTTGTTTCAACTTAAAAACAGTCAAAGCGTTAAAACATGGCGAACTATAATTGGAAAGTATAAGGTCAGGTTTGAAATTATGTAGCGCTATTTCATACTCTTTTTCTGATTGTGCAATTGTTGTTAAACAGTTGAGATGGCTTCTCTTTAATTCGTGTTGAATAGACTTAATATCATTAGTGTCGTGTTCGACTATTAATATTTTGGTTACCATTGGTATCATTTTATTTTAATGTAGTTTTTCGGAATAATACAAATATTTGCGTAATTGTTTTAAATTTGGTTTAGTATAAATGGACTAGTATGGTCGACTTATATCAGAGCCATAGATGAATCAGCCCCCTATACTCTTTAACTATAAATAAATATATATTTATCGAGGGCTTATAAGGTCAAGAAATTGTTTCGTAATAGGTTTTACCTGAAAACAAACTACGTTTTTATTTCTCTTGGCACGAGCGATGTCTTCATTGTCAATGGTTGAGGAAACTATGTATGCCCTGCAATTTTTTTTTAAAGCAGGAGACAGTTTATCATAAGCCTCCAGAAATTCAAAACCCGACATCAGGGGCATATATATGTCTACAAAAATTACCTGTGGAAGCTCGGCAATATTCTCCTGATTGTCCTGCAAATATTTTAGTGCTTCTTTTGCATCGGAATACTCCAGCACTTTTTTTCCAAAATAGTTTTTAATAATCAAGCGTGAGGAGATATATAAATCAATGGTATTATCATCGATAAGCATTACGGTTTCAAATTTCGATTGTAATTCTGTTATCATGGTTTTAAATTTTTTAGTGTAACAATAAAAGTGGTTCCAGTCCCTTTTTCAGACTGGATTTCAATGGAACCTTGCAATATTTCAACGGCATCCTTTACGATATATAGCCCGATGCCCGAACCATCTGTTTTACCCGACAGGCGAAAAAACATGTCAAATATTTTTTGATGATACTTTAGTGCAATTCCAATCCCGTTATCGGCTATGGTGAGCTGCAATTTTTCGTAGTCTGACCGTCCGGTAATTTTTATATATCTGCCAGATAGGTCTTTCTTATGGTGTTTTATAGCATTAGAAATAAGATTTTCCAGAATGGTATTAAAACGCAGCCTGTCCGTATAAAAAGGCTGTTGTTCTTTAATATCAATTTCAAAATGAATTTCTTTTGCTTCTTTCAGGCTTTGAAGCGTATGTACGATAGCAAGGACCTTTTCCTGTACCGAAATCTTTTCTATTTCAAGCCCGGTGCGATTGTTTCGCGAATAACTAAGAATATTTTTAATGAATTCATCCAGACGATTGATACTATTACGTATCATCTTAGCATGTTCAAGGGTATCGGTCTCGAGGCTTTCTGTTTCAATAAAAGAAAGTAAGCCAAGAATGGAGGTTAGGGGGGAACGTAAATCATGGGATACGCTGTATACAAAGCGATCCAGTTCTGAATTGGTTTTGATAAGTTCTTTATTGCGTCTTTCTAGATTTAGTTCTGCTTTTCTGCGATCGGTGATGTCATTTGAAAGTATAAACCGTGCCGGAACTCCTTCATAAATTATTTCATGTGCAATGATTTCGACCGGAATAATGGTTCGGTCTTTCTTCAGATGGTTCCATATTCCCCTATTAAAATTTGTTGCGTTAATTTCTGAAGAATTATTTGATTTTATGAAATGATCTTTATCCTGGTCTGGTCTTATATCCAAAGCAGTCATAGAAAGGAATTCCTCTCGGCTATATCCATATTGCAGGATTGCCATTTTATTTACATCTAGAAATTTAAAAGTAATTAAATCAATAACCCACATTGGCATTGGATTGTTGTCAAAGAGATACCGATATTTTTTTTCATTTTCCTTGAGGGTTTGTTGTGCTTTTTTAATTTCTGTAATATCGGTAACCATTGCCATACTTCCTTCATAAATCCCACTTTCACTTATAAATGGATTGGCAGCAACATTTGCCCATATTTCTTTACCAGACTTAGAGATATATTTAAAATGTCTTTGATTGGAGTGACCTTCCTTTTTCTTCTTCATTAATTTGGCCACGATCTGCGGCCCCTCATCGTCCATAAAAAAATAAATTTCTTTTCCCATCATTTCTTTTTGGGTGTATTCTAATATTTCGCACATTTTGTTATTAACAAAAGTGGTTTTGTGATTTTCGTCAATCAGCCATATCCCTTCCTGGGCGGTTTCTACGATTTGACGGTATTTTTTTTCACTTTCCATTACGGTCTGCTGTGCTTTTTTATGTTCGCTGACATCACGGACAAAGAGAAGCATATTACCATCTTTCAGTATTTTTGCAGACAGCTCCACGTCAATTAAGGTGCCGTCTTTTGTTAGGATTTTTCGTTCGCCTCTGACGGTATTTCCTCCTTTTAAGGGATCAATTTTTATAGGGTTTGCCTTAAGGTCTTCCTTTAAAAAGAAGTCTGCTGCAGAAAGCTGTAAAATCTCCGCTTTCGAATAGCCTAATTTCTCGCATGCGTAGTGGTTTACCTCAATGATTTTCATGGAGGCATCCATAAAACAAATAGCATCGCTTGCTTGTTCGATGAGGGAAGTATAGCGCAGTAAGCTATCCTCTATTTTTTTGCGAGATAATACCTGCTCAGTTACATCATTAGCAAAGAAAAGAATACCGTCAATATTGCCGTCCGCATCTCTGTGGGCCTGGTATATGAAATTCAGGTAAGTATCCACCAGCTTTCCGTTTCCATTATGATCAAATTTGACAAGCATTTCATTGGCTGAAAAAGTTTCCCCAGTTTTATATACGGTATCTAAAAATTTAAAAATTCCTTGTGCTTCGAGTTCCGGTAAGACTTCTTTTACGGTTTTGCCAATGATATCTTTTTTATCGATTAACTGTAAATATAAATTGTTGGCCAATTCATAAACATGGTTGGATCCTTTTAAAATTCCCATGCAGGAAGGAGCCTGCAAATACAAATCGTGAAACCGCTGTCTTTCAATTTCAAACGCTTTTTCTAAGTTTTTTTTATCGGTGACATCTTTGGCCATGCAATAGCTCATTTTGTACTCATCGTCCCATACTGCAGACCAAAGCAAGGGAACAATACTTCCGTTTTTATGTATAAACCGATTTTCAAACATAGTTAACTGCACGCCACTTCTAATATCAATAGCTGCCATTCTGGTATTTTCAGCATCATCATGAAATATGAAGTCCATATATTTCTTGCCTATTAATTCCTGGGGTTTGTAGCCCAAAATGCGTTCTGACGCTGCATTCATATGTACAAACCTTCCTTCTTCATTATAGGAACAAATCAGATCCAATGAGAAATCTAAGATTTTATTATTATCATTTAAAGACTTCTGTAGCGCTTTAGTTGTTATAGAAAGTTTTTGTTCCGCCATCTTACGTTCAGATATATCATGATGTTCAATCAATACCATAGTTTCAGAGCTTTCAAATTTATTTACCCTCATGTTAAACCATCTTTCTGTTACAGGAGAATGACAAGGATATTCTAAATAAAATTCATTTATGATGCCATTAAGAACGTCTTTTATTCCTTTCAACGCCTTAGAAGCAAGGTCGTCTGTAGCATTGTTTCGACTACTGCATGCATCAAAATAGTTGGCTCCTTCACCATATTTTTCGGTAGATGTACCGTTATTATTTTGCGCAAATGTATTCCATGACTTGTTTACTTTAAGAATGGTTCCTAGTGAATTTATAACAGCGATGTGAGACGTTAATGAATCAAGGATTCCTTTGCTGAAAGATTCACTTGCTTTCAAAGCCTGTTCAGCGTTTTTTCGTTCAGATATATCACGAATAATCATGGAGGTTCGTTCTTCTCCATAGGCATCTTTAAATAGTGCCAAAGTAAATTTTCCGAGAAACCTGCTGCTGTCTTTACGAACAAATGTAAGCTTTCCTTTTGTCCGGCCTGTAAGTTGAACGTCGTCTAACAGTATTTTTAGCACTGAATCTGGAGCATCTATAAGGTCAAATATTCCAACATCAATAATTTCCTTTTCAGTCATTTGAAAAATGTCACAGGCAGCAGGATCAGCCGCTAAAATCTCACCATCGCTTCTAGTAAGAAGGACACCATCGATATTGGTTTCAAATAAGCCTCGAAACTTAGCTTCATTTTGTCCCAATTCTTTCAAGTGAATTTCTTCCGATTGCTTAAATTTCGCAATCAATTTGCTTATTTCAGCTTCTTTTAGTGCACGGTTCACTTTATTGGTTAAAGTGAAAAGTCTTTCTTTTAATACAAAATCGGTAACACCGTTTTTAATCAGTTCAATAGCATTTTCTTCACCAATAGTTTTAGAAACAAAAATTAACGGAGTTTGTGGTGCCAGCTTTTGCTTTATTTTAAATGCAGTAAGTCCGTCAAAGCATGGAAGAGTGTAATTGGAAAGTATGAGATCCGGTTTGAACTGATGGAGCGCCTTTTCAAACTCTTTTGCGGACTGCACTATTTCTGTTATACAATTGACATGGCCTATTTTCAGCACATGTTGAATCGCAGTAATAGCAGCAAGGTCGTGTTCAATTATTAGTATTTTAGTTTTCATAGATGTCTATACTCTTTATAAAAAGGCAAGCAGTTTCAAGGTGCTATTTTGAATGTATTACTCTTTAAGCTTTATAAATTTGTTAAAATCCTCCTGCCTTCTTTTAGCCACCGGTAAAATAATTCCATTTGAAAATTCACAGAAATAGCCATCCTTTTTGGAGATTTTTGATATGTGTCGCAGATTAATAATATAGGAATGATGGATTCTGAAAAAATAGTTATTATCCAGCAGCGTACTGTATTCTCCTAAATTTCTGCTGGACATGATCTTTTTACCATTTAAGAGGAAAAAATTAGTGTATTTTCCATCAGCCTGACAGAATATAATTTCCGACATCAGAATTAGTTCTATTTTATCTAAGGATGCAATGGCAACATAGTCATTTGACTGATTAAAAGAGTTCAAAATATTAATGTTATTAATTTTTTGATTCTGATAACTGCGTTCCATTTCAGTTCTTTTGATTACTTTATAAACGGCTAAAATAATAGCATTAAAATCAATTGGTTTTAAGATAAAATCAATTGCATTGTGTTAAAATGCTTTGACGGCAATATTTTCATGCGCCGAGATGAATACCAGTTTTGGGATACTAAATTCTAATTGTTTGAGCATTTCAAAAAAAAGATCATCCTTAAAAAGGAAATCTAAGAAAATGACATCCGGTTTTTTTGATTTTATTATTGCGATTCCCTCAGTTATAGAATCTGCATCACCGATTATTTTTATAATCATAAAGTTCTCTTCTTCAAATTTTTTTAAAATTAATAAAGTGTCTTTTTCTTCAGTTATGATTATGGCGTTAATAGGCGTCATAGGTTTTGTATTGGTAGTTAATGATATTTATATTAAATTATTAATATAAACAGATGATTTATTATATTGATTTTTAGTTTTTTATGTAAATAGTAAACATTAAATTAATAAAGATATAATGTATGATATTAACTAATAACGAGGTGAAATAGTATATTATTTATATAGTTAAAAGTAATAAGTGTTCTACAAATTAGTATAAGTGAAGCAAAAAGGGCCTGCTTGTGGAATTAGCGTAGCTATTCCAGTGATATTGGTTCTTCGTCAATTTTGGTGAAAACACAAATAATAATTACTCATTTATTTTTCAATAGATCCCTTCCTTTTACAAATTACAAAGAACACTAATTTTATCGGATAGATTATATACTTGTCTACTTCAAATGCCTTTTAAACTTTTTTATTCAAAGAAAAACAAAGAAGCTAAAAAAAGATTTGTATTATTCTTCGATAATAATATAAAAACGCTTTCACTTGCGTGAACTGCCGAGAAAAGGCAAGTTCTGCGAAAGGGAAAGTAGCGCTTAAAACGCCCCGGAATTGGACTGACGCAGGAAGTGCAATTGCGGGGCGGCGGGCATTAGCCTACCGGTATTGGCATTAGCCTGAAATCCCCTAAATTCAAAAAGAAGCCCCTATACTCGGTCATGCCTTCACGGAATAGCTTCCACAATAATGATGCTCCCATACTGGCTAGGGTGGCATTGATGAACAAATCCTGTTTTTGCAATGCTTCGGCAAGAGAACAACTCGGCTCGATGTTATCGGTCTGTGCTTCGAGCAGTTCTCTAAATTCTTCTGTAACCATAGGAAGATTAGGTACAGTCCTGTATAGTTTGGAACTGGGCTGTTTGATTTTACCTATAGTGGACAGTAGAGCCTGTCCTGTATTTTGGCTATTTCCAATATCGAGCCAGTACAAGGATTTGTTGCGTTCCCAATTACTGTAACCTGTGCCGTCCTGTAATGTATTTGCGATGTCAAAACGTGCCGATACGGTATCCACACAACTGATATAGATGTTTGTCTTGACGAGATTGGGAAGGGATTTGAGATTGGCGGTAGAGAACTGCTCTGTTATGGCTTTCCAGTTCGTTCCGAAAAAGCGATTGGTTCGGTTGATAAGTGCTACGGATTTACATAAGCCGACTTCGGCATCGGCAAAAAGCTGTCGTCCCTGATTGGCTGTAGTTTATATCATCATCGTAGAGATTTACTTGTAGTCCGGTATGTCCTAATGCTATCAGACTATGGTTCATCCTTGCGAGTTCTGTAAGCATTCGGCTTCCCGTACCTCCTGCACCGTAAGGTTCACGGTTATGGGATTGGTTGGGTTTATCAGGTAATTATCGGTGTAATGCATAGCTTTTAGCGTGTTCATGATAGTAGTGTTTTAATTGTCAGACCATTTTTTAGCAGGGATTTTATCTGAAACTGTTTTCTGCTTCCCACAAGACTTTGCCAAAGGGGTATGATATTTCCCTTTATGGGACTTTTATCCCCGATGAGGTCTGAAATAGCTATTGAAGAAATACTGTTCCCATAGGGCTATAAATTCTTCCAAGAGGCAATCCGATTTGATAGTGACTGCTACTGTACCCATACAGACCCTGCCATCTTGATAAAGGTTGAAAAATGGCGGTTTTATCGTGCTTTTCATTGTCTAAATGAGCATCGAAGTCAGCTTCAAGCATGTGTTTCACTGCTCGTTTGTGCATCGTTTTGAAGAATGAGGTAAATGATCTGCATTCTTGAAGGATTGTAGAAATCCTTGTTGTTTAATAATTCGCCTTTGTCACTCCAACACTTCGGTAAATAATCGCTTATTTCACTAAAAACCAATAAGATAATTGGTTAAAAATTTGGCAATACCCGTAGATTTTCATATATTGTAAGATTATTCCGTAATTATACAATTTTGAATCCACAGGCAAGCCAAAATATTAAATCATTGATAATGATGTTATT
>NZ_JBLVPW010000023.1:0-61813 GCF_048286715.1 Flavobacterium kochi | reverse complement strand
AATGGTTAAAAGAAGTTAATTCACAAACCTTGCAGCAGTCAATCTTAAATTTAGATGTTGCTTTTGCAAATTTTTTTAAAACCAAAGCCAGTTTTCCTAAATTCAAAAAGAAATCTTCAAAACAATCTTTCAATGTCCCGCAGCATGTAGTCTTGGAAAAAGGGAAATTAATTATACCAAAATTCAAACAGGGCATTGCCATTGTGTTGCATCGAGAATGTAATGGAGCTATTAGACAGGCTACCATTAGTAAAACAACAACAGGAAAATATTATGAGTCAAAAACCACTGCCTAGCTCAAGCCATAACGGATTGTGGTTGGGGCATGTTTGTGACTATTCTAGAATACAAAGCCGAATGGTATGGTAATAATATCGTTAAAATAGGTCGTTTTGAGTCCTCCTCAAAAACTTGTAATTGCTGTGGCAACATCCACAAGGAACTTGCCTTAAAAGACAGGTTTTGGACGTGCGATAATTGTGACACAGTACTCGATAGAGACTTAAATGCAGCTATAAATATTAAAAATTTTGGATTGAAAAATAAATTGTCTGTGGGACACAGACTTAAAAATCGTAAAGAACTGCCAACACTAGTTGGAGTGATGACTTACGAAGCACCGACGGCTTTAGCCTCGGTGTAGTTCACTCGATTGTCATTGATTTTAGTTTGGTTCTATACGCTTCAAGTGCAAGAGCTTTGGAAATAAAACCATAATATTTACCCTCTTTGATTACCGGCAGAAAAACAACTTTCGCTTTTTCAAATTTATTCATTACGGTTTCCATACTATCCTCGGGGGATATTATTTCGACAGGCGGAATCATAACTTCTTTAACCAGGGTATATTTTACGCGGTAAGGGTTAAAAATAATTTCTCTTATCGTATTAAAATGAACGATTCCTACCATTTTTGTGTCTTTATCCACGACAGCAAAAATAACCTGATTGGAATGTGAAATTAAATCAACCAATTTCTCCAGATTTTCATCTGGAGAAACCGTTAAATAGTCCGTTTGAATAATGGAATTGGTATCTAATGTTGAAAGTACATTGGTATCTTTATTGCTGGTAAAAGCATGTCCTTTTTTGGCCAAATTTTTCACATCCATCGAATGTTTTTCAAATCGTTTGGAAATGGCAAAACTGATGGAAGCGACTATCATTAAAGGAATCATCAAATTATACCCACCTGTAATTTCAGCAATTAAGAAAATTGCAGTCAGCGGCGCATGAAACAAACCGCTTAAAATTCCTGCCATTCCCACCATGGTAAAATTACTGATTGGTAATTTGGTCAGTCCCGTCAGATTTAGAAATTTAGAAAAGAAAAAACCAACATAGGAGCCTAAAAATAAGGAAGGAGCGAAGTTACCGCCATTTCCACCACAACCCAGTGTAATTCCTGTGGCGAAAACTTTAACGAGCATCGTTATGCCAATAAAGGCCAAAAGTGCCCAACTGTTATTTCTTAATCCACTAAAGAGTGTGTTTTCCATTAATTGGCCAGGATCATTTTCGGAAAGTGTTTTAATACTTTCATAGCCTTCTCCGAAAAGTGTCGGGAAAATAAAAATTAAAATTGCCAGAACTGAAGCCCCAAAAAATGCTTTTTTATAAGGAGAAAATTTAAGCCGGCCAAAATAATGTTCTACCCTCTCAAAATTTCGCGAGTAGTAAACAGAAATAAAACCGGTGAATAGTCCCAAAAGAACATAAAAGGGAATATTGTGATAGTCAAAAGTTTGCTGTTGTCTAAAAGACAATAAAATGGTTTCGTCCAATGCGATGACCGAGACTAATGCGCCTGTCGCCGCAGCAATCATAATTGGGGTAAAAGCTGAAATACTTACATCGACCAATAACACTTCAATGGCAAACAAAACCCCTGCAATAGGAGCATTAAAAGCCGCAGCAATTCCCGCGGCAACACCACAGCCGATAAGGAGTGTCCGGTCTTTATAGCTTAATTTGTATTTTTGAGCATAATTGGACCCAAAAGCGGCACCGGTAATTACAATAGGACTTTCTAAACCTGCCGAACCTCCTAAACCAACGGTTAGGGAACTTGTTACGATTTGGGCATACATTTGTTTTTTGGGAATGATGCTTGCTTTTTTGGCAACGGCATACAAAATCTGGGAGGTTCCTTTTTCAATAGTACCACCCAAAACTCTTTTTACCACAAAAACGGTAAGCAAAATACCTATAATCGGCAAAATACTATTGATAAATCCCAATTTCAAAATTCCGCTGACATAAGTGGCAAACGAGAAAACCCAGTGAGCAAAAGTCTTTAAAACGATAACGGCAAAGGCGGCGGAGATACCAACTAAAACGGAGGATAAAAAGATAAACTGCTTTGGCGTCAAAATGGATTGCGCAAAAGCTATTATTCTTTCTAATTTGGATAAATATTTTTTGAACATTACAATTTTTTAACAAGGTGCAAAATTACTACTATTTTAAGGGCAACAAATATTTTTTAATGCTTCTTTTGTGCTCAATGGCTTTAAATTATTGTTTAGAACAAAGTTTTTGACTGCTTCGGGATTTATTTTTGCATATTCCCGCAATGCCCAGCCAATTGCTTTTTGAATAAAAAATTCCTTAGAATGGGCCTGTTTTAAGCATTCTGAAAATAAAAAATCAGCATTTGTTTTTTGTTTGTAGTTCAATTGAAACAAAATAGCACTTCTGTTCAACCAGAGATGGGCCGACTTTGAAAATCGTTCTATTGTTTTTTTTGTTTCCAATGGAAATTCCAATAAATATTCTCCTAGAATATACTTTGCAATTGTATCGACACTATCCCACCAGGAGTTCTGGAGTATCAGATTTTCAATCCATTGAATATCTTCTTTTTTATAATTTCCCTTCAGTTCTTTTATCAAAATTTCAATAGCGCAATAATGGAATTCCCGTTCTTGTTTTGAATACAGGGCCAGTGCTATTGCTCTTGAGCCTGTAGCAACCTCTTGTTTGTTTTCTTTCCAAACTGTCTTAAAAATGCGTCTCCGTTCTTCCGTTTTAATTCCAAAAAAAGGAAAATTATTCTTCATGTATTTTGCCATTGCAAAAGCATTTTCCGGATTCCTATTTTGCTTAAAAGCGTTTTCTAAAGCTTGTATAAAGTTCATAAAATTTGATTTCAATACCGTTAAAATCCTGCCGCTTTATCGTCTCCCCTAAAATCAGCTCCACCCTCCAGTTTTTTATCCGGTAAAACCAAAATGGCATCTACTTTTCCTATAATAGGAGTCATTTTTTCGTTAATGAAATATCCTTTAGATTTCAATGTGTCAACCGTTTTAGTATCGAATGCATTGGGTTCAAATGTGATTAAATCGGGTAACCATTGGTGATGGAAACGTGGTGCATTTACCGCTTCCTGCATACTCAAAAGATATTCATGAACATTTAAAATAGTTTGCAATACGGAGGTGATTATCGTTGAACCGCCTGGAGAGCCTACCACCATAAATAATTTTCCTTTTTTTTCTACAATAGTCGGAGTCATAGAACTCAGCATTCGTTTTTGCGGTGCAATACTATTGGCTTCATTACCCACTAATCCAAACATATTTGGTTCACCGGGTTTCACACTAAAATCATCCATTTCATTGTTTAGGAAAAAACCCAATGTATCACAGTAATATTTGGATCCATAACCATCATTTAATGTTGTGGTTGCGGACACCGCATTGCCAAATTGATCAACGATAGAATAGTGGGTAGTCTCTGTACTTTCATTATAATTTACTTTGCCTTCTTTTATATCTGATGATAAAGTTGCTTTATCAAAACTAAAAGTAGACATTCTGTGTTTTAAATAAGCAGCTGACAGTAATGCTTTCAAAGGAATTTTTACAAAATCGGGATCGCCCAAAAAATAACTCCTGTCGGCGTATGCTCTTCTTTCAGCTTCAACAATAACCTGAATGGCTTCAGCTGAGTTATGCCCCATTTTAGCCAAATCGTATGGCGCTGTCATTTTGAATATTTCAGCCAGACAAATTCCGCCACTGCTTGGTGGAGCCATAGAAATAATCTTTAGATCTTTATAGTCAAAAGTGAGAGGCGTTCTCCATTTGGCTTCATATTTAGCCAGATCTTCCATCGTGATTATCGCTCCTTTTTCCTGAAGGTATTTTACTAGGGTTTCAGCTGTTTTGCCTTTATAAAATTCATCCCTGCCATTTTTTAAAATTCTTTTCAATGTGGCTGCCAGCGCAGGATATTTTATGACATCATTTTCTTTGAAAACAGTTGCAAACAACGTTTTGTCACTATTTACTTTGATAATTTTGGCTCGATAAGCATGTAACCGCTCTTCTTGTTTTTTAGTAACAATAACACCTCTTTCAGCAAGTGCAATGACTGGCTTTAGAATTTCTTCTATCGGTAATGAACCCATTTTTTGATGTACTGCAAAAACGCCGGCTATCGTTCCGGGAACACCAATTGCAAGCGGGGATTCGGTGCTTTTTCCTTTTATAACGTTTCCTTTTTCATCCAAAAACATGTCTTTTGTAGCTGCTAAGGGTGCCTTTTCCCTGTAATCCAATGAACCAATTTCGCCATTCGCTTTTCGGTACACCATAAAACCACCACCACCAAGATTTCCTGCAAACGGATAAGCAACAGCAAGAGCTAATTCCGTTCCAACCATAGCATCAAAAGCATTTCCCCCTTTTCTCATGATTTCGACACCAATTTTGGAAGCTTCTTCCCGGGCCGAAACCACCATCGCTTTTGAGCTTACTAAACCTGTCGGTTTCGCTATTTTTTGACTCGATTTGCAACCTAAAATGACTAAGGCCAGTAGAAAAAGTATTTTTTTCATAGCGTTTTTATTTTATTATTGGCGTGGATTATTAATTCTTCAAAAAAATGAGTGAACTCATTTTCAAATTCGACATAAAATGCAGCAAGTTCATTAGTCGCAAATCTCATTTTAGATTCGTTATTGGTACGCTGATCCATTTGAGTCAAAATTCGCTTAATTCCTTCCACTGTTTTATAACTGACGAGCCAATTGTATTTGATCATGTAAGGCATTATTTCCCGGGTTCTATCCGATAGAATCGCAGTGTTGTCGTGCAAAGATTGATAAAAACGGGCTACAAAATCTTCCAGTTTCTCATCAGAATATTTCGCCCAGTTTTTTGCCAAAAAATGATCGTAAAAAACATCCACTATTACACCCGCATAATGATGATAGTTCTGATGTAGTTTTTTTGTGCTTTGTCTAAAAATGGGATGTGTATCTGTATAGGTATCTATTTCTCGATGCAGCAGAATTCCTTTTTGAACTTCTGAAGGATAGCTTTCAAAATGTTTCCCGCGAATGCCATCGGCCATAAAATTGCCAATTTTGATCAAATCGTTGTCACCGGAAAGATAGATATGGGCCAGAAAATTCATCCGTAAGTTTGTTGGATTAGTAGCTATTGTAAAATTGTTGCTATAAATATAAAAAAAACTTTTTTCTTAAAGGTAAAAAAAGAGATTCGCTGCAATTAACTCCCTTAATTTTTAATTGGTATCAGATGCCCAATAAAAACTGCCATTTTTTTTCTGTTTTATTTTGTTGTCGTTGCATTAAATATTTTTATAAATCGTTCAGAAATAACTGATTTAGTTGAATATGAATTTACTAAAATCGGTTGTTTAAGTTTTAGTATACTATCAACTATTGTTTGTATTTCCTTGTCGGAATTAGAATCAGAAATTGGTAAAAAAAGAAATTTCTGATTGTATTGTTTCATGATTTTTTTCTCTTTTTCAATTAAGACACCATCAGTTTTTTCTGGTATTGTTTGATTGTCGGTCATTGTAATTATACCGACCAATAAGCGTCACATTTTTTAATTGTTTAATGTACTGCAAGCTTGTATAATTCCATGGGCCGACACCAGACCTGTTAAAAAAGGTTATGGTGTTGCTAATACCAATCCGGTCTGAAAAGGAATTTAGTTTCACATCAAATAATTGGTCTTTTAAACTGGTATCTGCAGGATATTTTTCAACTAAAAAAATTAAATAATCAAAAGTTGTTTTTGGATCTTTTTCTAAATTTAAAGCTTGCAGTTTTAATATATAAAAATCTTTTTCATCAGGATAAAAAGATAAAGCCTGGTCTATAACTGTTATAGCTGCTTTACTATTTTTTTGCTCTATCTCCAATTTGGTCAGGTAACTAAATGCTTCTTTATATTTTGGGTTTTTAATAATGACATAATTAAAATAATACCTTGCACTGTCAATCTCATTTTTCATTTTATAAGCCCTGCCCAATGCCAAATGAAAATCTAAATAATTAGGCGACTTTTTTATTCCCAAATGACCAAGTTCAATGGCTTTATTATAATTTTTTTCAACAGAAATTAATTTGTTCGTTACGACTACTAAACTATCAATATCGATTTTTTTGAGAGAATAAATAAGTGTTGGATAAGATTGCCTCAAATTTTGAAGATTTAAACCTGTTTATTTTTATTTTTATTTAATATTTTTAAATCAATTAATTGATTATAAATTAAAAAGAATTACTAAAAAGAACACAGAAATTAATTTCTAAAGTACAGTCATTCGTACTAAAATTAGTTACAAAATTTCTTTCAAAAAATTGATCTTTGCTACAAAGTAATGATTTACATCAAAAGAATTAATATGTTTTTGCAATTTATATTATTCGCTTTTTTCTTATAAAATGATGCAGTTGACTACAAGTTAAGTAATTAAATCTGGTGATTAAACTTAATAGTGACTATTTTTAAAAATAGGTTTGACAAGTATTATTGCAACTCCGGTAACTTTTTTATATTTGTCCATCTTAAATACCTTAAAATCTAAATCATAAATGACTTTAATAAAATCTATATCGGGAATTCGTGGAACTATTGGCGGAAAAGTAGGAGATAATTTAACACCAGTTGATGCGGTTAAATTTGCTTCGGCTTATGGAACTTGGTTGAAAAAATATATTGGAAAAGAAAAAATCACTGTTGTTGTAGGTCGGGATGCGCGTATTTCCGGACCAATGATTCACAATCTAGTGGTGAATACTTTAATAGGTTTAGGAATTGATGTGATTGATTTAGGTCTTTCAACAACGCCAACTGTTGAAGTGGCGGTTCCATTGGAAAAAGCTGAGGGTGGAATTATCCTTACCGCTTCACACAATCCAAAACAATGGAATGCCTTGAAATTATTGAATGAAAAAGGAGAGTTCCTAAATGGGGAAGAAGGGCTGAAAATTCTTGAAATTGCCGAAGCGGAAGCTTTCGATTTCTCTGATGTAGATGACTTAGGAGCTATTATGATTAACGATGCATACATGGATATTCATATCGATGAAGTATTGAATTTGCCATTGGTTGATGTTGATGCGGTGAAGGCTGCTAAATTCAAAGTGGTGGTTGATGGCGTAAATTCTTCAGGAGGAATTATTATTCCACGATTACTTGAATTAATGGGCGTTGAAGTGGTAGAACTGTACTGTGAGCCAAACGGACATTTTCCACACAACCCTGAGCCTTTAAAAGAACATTTGACAGCTATTTCGGAATTGGTAGTAAAAGAAAAAGCGGATTTAGGAATCGTGGTAGATCCTGATGTGGATCGCCTGGCATTCATTTGTGAAGATGGTGAAATGTTTGGGGAAGAATACACTTTGGTAGCTTGCGCCGATTATGTTTTGAGTAAAACTCCTGGAAATACGGTGTCGAATATGTCGTCTTCCCGTGCGTTGCGTGATGTGACAAATGCACATAACGGTAGCTATGAAGCCAGTGCTGTAGGTGAGGTGAATGTAGTGGAATTGATGAAGCGGAACAGCGCTGTTATAGGTGGAGAAGGAAACGGTGGAATCATTTATCCTGAATTGCATTACGGACGTGATAGTTTGGTGGGAGTAGCGTTGTTTTTAACGCATTTGGCAAACAAAAAAATGACAGTTTCCGCTTTACGTGCTTCGTATCCGGAATATTACATGAGCAAAAATAAAATTGAATTGACGCCACAGATTGATGTTGATGTAATTCTTGTTGCCATGACAGAGAAATACAAGAATGAAGAGATTACAACTGTCGACGGAGTGAAAATTGATTTTGCTGAAAATTGGGTTCACCTAAGAAAATCAAATACAGAACCCATTATCCGTATTTATACCGAAGCTGCTTCTCAGGAAAAAGCGGATGCTTTGGCATTAAGAATCATGGACGAAATAAAAGCGGTAGCCGGGATATAACCTCACTTTTTTTAATAAATAAGACCCTTTCAGAGTTTACTTCGAAAGGGTTTTTGACTACAATAGGGATTGTTTCTATTTACCCTCATTGCCTTTTTCATAGTGAAGTCGAGTTATTGCCTGGCTTTATTTCTTATTTCTTGGATCATCGGCAGGATTGATATAGGTGATTCCCCACGGCCCCATACCGTGCAATTGAATGATGCATTCTTCTTTTGTGAAGAAATAATGGTGCGTGCCGGTTTTCATCACAGCAAATGCTCCTGTTGTCATCTTCGTTGCTGTTTTTTCGTCATATTCATCTCCCATTCCCATATAACATGACCCCTTAAGAACAGTAATATGCTCATCGGCAGGATGCCAATGCGGCATTATCCTGTAATTGGCGGGAATTTTTGCGCGCATCGTAAATAATCCTGCCGCACCAGGGTCGCCTTCTATCACTGCTGCCTGGGATCCTGGTGGCAAACCTGGAGGAGCAGGGGCCCACTTAATATCATTGGGCATAACCATGATGTGATCGCCGGACATTTTCATATCCTGCGCCTGAACTTGTATAACCATGCTGAAGATACCCAATAGCATCAAGACAGCCATTTTTTGTATTGCTTTCATTTTCATTGTTATTTTACTATCGTTTTTGTTAAAAAAGATTTGATTGGAGATCTGGAGCTGAAAAGACAAAAAGACCTTAGGGATATCGTTCCATTTTGTTAAACGGTATAAATTCGGAAAATTAGAGAGGAACTGTCCTAGCGGGACAGTCCTTCTCATAGGTATTTTAACGGACTGATTGGTGTTCAACGAAAAGGATTGCCAGAATATTCATAATGAAGAGGCAATACGGTGGGTTGGGTGGGCGTAATACCATTTTTAGTAAGGATGGGTGTTAACGTTTGTCCAAATTCATTAAACTTGTCAGCATTTTCCCAAACATCAATCACTTTTAAACCTTTACCGGCTTGTGCGCTCACGTGATATTCCAACCCTTGCGGATTTTCATGACCTGCTGCACGTAAATCCTGCCACACCTGGTCATATTGTTGTGATGTCATTTCAGGAAATTCGTACTGAACCATTATTTTTTTCATATTTTCCATTTTGTTATTTTTTATTCTTCTACTCGTGTGGCTTTTCGATGACGCCCCGTTTTTTTAGTGGCTTCTGGTCTCCACTTTCAACTCTTATATTTTAAACTTCGTATGTTAAGAATTCGCCGAAGAACCTTGTAACCGGTTCTTGTTTTATCCTTTTCCAAATGGAAAGGATTTTTAGTAAACAAAATAGCGATTGCAGCTACTGGAAGCATTTCAAGCCTATTGTTTTTGACAAGAAAAAAAGTCTAACAAAAATACGAATATTTAAGATTTAATACGTTGATTGTTAGTTAAATGTGTTTGTTTTTTTTATTTTTATTTAACGGCTTTAGATAAAAAAAAACATTATTAAAACATTGTTAAGTAAAAGGTTTGTATGAAAGTAAATTTAAAAGTAATAAAACAAGTGGTTTTAAATTGAAAATAATAAAGATTGAAATGATGTCAAAGGGAATCAATTTAAGCTCCTAATAATTGGCGCAATCAAATGTGGTGTTTCATTATTACCATTATAGAAAAACAAAAAGTACTGGAGCTCTTGTCCAGGCTATTAAGGAAGATTTATAAGTGGTAATACGGATTAAAAAGAGCGCGTTAAAAAAACAATCCTTTTTAGCGTATAGTACTTTAAAGGGATAGGATTACAGATCAGCTCAACGTTACGATGAAATATTAAAAATTCACTCTGAAACTTATATTTGGCGTTAAGCCAAGTGATTTGTTGTCGACCTGAACGGCATCATTGGTATCATTTGGGTTCACCTTGTAATAACGATTGATGCTGTTCTCCTGATTGGTGGCATTAATTACACCGGCAGTAAAGGAAGCTTTAATGAATTGCGACAGGTTAAAGTTGTAATTTAAGGAAGCGTCTAAACGCATGAAATCAGGTAAATTTTCGCTGTTTGGGGAATCATAATTTACCATGGTGTTATTTCCGTTTTGTATCGTTTCTTTACCCTCAATCGGTTTTGTGTAGGGCTGCCCGTTTCTCCAAATGCCACCAACAGCTATTTTTAGATTTTTAAATATATTGTAATAAAAACCTAAAGATAGGGAATGTCTTATGTCTACATTATTAGGAAAGGTTGAAGGCGTAAAAGTATCAAATTCATAGTCATTTGTACTAAAAGTGTAACTAATCCAAACGCTATAATGATAAGCCGTTTTATTGGCTAAAAATTCCAACCCTTTGGCAGTGTAACTTCCATGAGCAATATCAAACTGAAAACTGTTATAGAAACCCTGATTGGAAGGAGTAATACCATCAACAACTTTATAAAAACCTGTAGCCTCAATATTCAGTTTGTTTTGGTTGAATTCTAAACCAAAAGATCCTTGTTTACTCGTTGCAATTGGGATGTCCTTATCATTGACTAAAACCCAACGTCTTTTTTCGACACCTAAAAAATCATCTTCAAAATCTACAATTTGGGTAGCAGATTGATTTTTAAATTCGCCTTCTAATTTTAAAGCAAATTGATTTGATAATTTTTGTCTGATATTTATTCTTGGTTCCACTAAAAGCTTTTCAAATTTTTGAAAATAATTCAAACGCAATCCAACTCTCAAATAGGTATTATTCTTATTGTATTCAACTTCAGAAAATAAAGCATGATTTAATAAAACATCTTTTTTAGTACTGGAGTAAAATGGATTCCTAACGGTCGTTTGGTTTAACATGCCCGTTTCGTTAAATTGGTAACCAAACAGGAAATTCAGGTTGTCATTTGTTTTATAATAAGTGTTTAGCTTTGTTCCGGTTTCCAGAACTTCATTGGCTTCGGTTAAACGCTGGTCTGTTTCCACCCTGTAATCGCTGGCGTCAATATTGTATCTGGAAAAGTACGTGATAAAGTTTGTGCTTAATTTTGGATTCCATTGTGCTTTCCAGTTTCCTCCATAGCCAATGTTTTTTTGAGATAAGTTGCTGGCTTTAGATTCGGTTTCGTTTGAATTTGTAAGGAGACGTTCTGAATAATCTAAAGCGTTATTGATACCAATAATATTGGCTCTAAATTGATGTTTTTCATTCCAGTCAAAAAGTAATTTAGCCGTATAGTCATAGAAGTAAAAATCAGAAGAAGTATCCTTTCGGTCACTATCCGAACTGATGTCAGTATCCTGAAAACTTCGTTCAAAATATTTAGTATAGGTTGGTGATTTAAACAAATCGGTAATGGAACGACGTCCTGAAATATGTAGTTCTAATTTTTTAGTTATCGGAATTTCAAAAAATGCATCAGCACTTATTAAATTAATTCCTCCGCCTCCGGAAAAAATATTTTTAACATCGTCTTTGGTCTGCATGTTTATCGTACTCGAAACACCATCGCTATATTCAGCACTTGTTCCGTTTTTACTAACGATTACTTTGTTTGTAAGATTGGGGTTGTATGGTGAAATTAATCCAAAGAAGTGACCCGAGTGATACATTTTGATATTGTCCCAAATCACTAAATTTTGATCGTTAGTCCCGCCACGCACATTAATATTAGCAATACTTTCATTAGTACTTTCAACACCAGGAAGTACTTGAATGGATTGCAAAATGTCGGGTTCGATTAATCCGGGAAGAATGCCAAATTTTTTAGTATTTAAAACAGTGCTTCCGTCTAAATATTTTTGTAATCCGGGAGTTAAATAGACATTGATCAAAACCTGATTCAGTTCTTCATTTTTTATGGAAAGAACAATTTCTTTGCAATTATTTTGTGCAGAAAACAATTCATTTGCCGGCATTCGCTTGGATTCAAAACCTAAGTAGGAGATGGTAAATGTTGCATTTATTGGAATATTCTGCAACTTAAACGTACCGTTTTCATCTGTATTTGTAGATCTTCCGATATCATTTACAATTACGGAAGCACCAATAAGAGGGGTCTTTTTTTCGTTGGATAAAACAATTCCGCAAATGGATATTGTTTTGTTTATTATCGAAACGGTAACATATCGATTGTCCAAAGCTTTGAAATTCAAAAGTGTTTTTGAGTTGAGATAATCAATTGTTTCCTGCAGTGTAAATGAAGTATTCGGTTTTTCAATTGCAATGGCAGCTACATCTTCAACAGCATACGAAAACTTAATATTAAATTGTTTTTCTGTGGAAATAATAACTTCGGTTAAAGGAATTTTTTTAGCTGTATTTTGCCCGTAACATATACTTCCAATACAAATTAGCAGCGCAATCAACCATTTATTTGACATCATAGTTGTAAAATATAATGGTTTTACCTTGAATCCTGTAACTTAATTTAAGTGGAATTGTAACTGCCTGGAGCGCTGTTTGTTCATTGGTATGTGTAAAACTTCCTGTAAACAGTTTTGAAGTATCTATGCCTTCTGTTTTAATTTTTATATCGTATTGACGCTCCAGTTCTGCGATTACCTGATCTAACGGAATGCTTTTAAAACTTGATTCTTGCTGTATCCATGAAGGGTTTTGGGCATTAAAATCTTCGATATTTTCAATAGTACCATTGATAACCCGGAATGTTTTCCCAGGAGGTAATTTAACGATTTCATTGTTGTAAGTCACACTCACCAGGCCTTCATAACAATTAACTTCAAAATAGTTTTTGCGTTCTTTTACATTAAACTGGGTTCCTAAAACTTTGACAATTCCGGTAGTTGTATGTACGCTAAAAGTTTGTCCTTTCTTTACTTTAAAAAAAGCTTCTCCTTCTAATGTTAAATCTCTTTTTTTAGACCATTTTTTTTCGTTAAAAGTTAATTTGGAAGCGGCGTTTAGTATCACTTCGGAATGATCTGGCAGCGTAACGGTTTTTGTCTGTGCTATTTGCGTTTCGAAAGCTATAGTATTGTTAAAAAAGAAGAAATAGGCTGCGCTTAACAAAAGAACTAAAACCGCAGCGACTCTATACAATGCCTTAAAGTTTAAAGTGCGGACTTTCGTTTTTCTGTTAGCATGGTTTCGGGCCTTAAATGCTTCTAAGGCTGCGTGTGCATTTACTTTTGGAGTTTCCAATTGCGATGCATAATGAGCAATTTTTTCAAGTGTTTCCAAATCTTCAGATCGTTTCAAATCTTCAATTTCTTCGCTTGAAAGCTCATTATTTAACCATTTTAATATCTCTTTTTCGTTTTTCATTTTATATCTCTATGTTTATAAGACAACTAACTTTTAAATTACCCTACCGCTTCAGGACTACTTATATATTTTCTATTTGGGCTTTTAATATTTGTAGCGCTCCGGACATTCTTTTTTCCACTGTTTTTTGAGAAACAGCAAGTAATTCAGCTATTTCTCTGTATTTTTTTCCATCTATTCGGTTCATTAAAAATACTTCCCGCTGCGCTTCACTTAATGATGCGATGGCTTTTGTAAGTTTTTGTTTGAATTCTTCTTCTTCTAGTAAATATTCGGGACTTTGATTATTGGTATCTAAATTGGGTGTTTCTTTTGCATACCGCAATACAACTTTTTGATGCTTTATGTTATTGAGAAACAAATTATTGATACTGGTAAATAAATAGGTTTTTACTTTACTGAAGTCGATTTTGGAACAGTTCTCCCAAATTTTAGTAAATGCATCCTGTACCAAATCTAAGGCAGCTTCATCGTCGCCACATTTGTAAAAAGCAAAATTATTTGCTGATTGCACGTGCTTTAGGTAAAAATCTCTAAAGTGATTTTCTTCGCAAAGTTTACTGTTTTCGTCGCTCATCTAGTAGTAATTCGTTTTTCCGTAGGTTGTAAAAGTAAATTATTTTTTCAAAAAGCAAGTGGGTAAATTATAATTGTCTTTTCATAAAAAATATTTCAAAAGTTAATTTATTGATTTGTAGGTTTTTGTGAATTTATTTGTAAAATTTTATATTTTTTTTAAAATTTAGGTAGGGTAAAAAGCAAGCGAGTTGTCTTACTAACAGAAAGCGTAGAAAACATCGCTGGTACATATAAAAATACATTAAATTTGAAAATTATGAAAAAATTAAAAATTATTACAGGAATTGCAATGATGGCTATCTTAGGATTTACATCATGCCAAAGTGAAATAGAGGACGTACAAGGAGAAAATCCAAATACAAATTCTGCTAACTCAACTACAACAAGCAATCTGAAACGTACCTCGATGTACGATGGTTCATTTGATGATTTTTTAGACGGAGCCTCATGTTCTTCCATTTTATTACCGGTTACCGCTAAGGTAAATGGTGTTCAGGTTTCCATTTTAACCCAAGTGGATTATCAACAAGTTATTTCTATTTTGGGACAGTTTAATAATGACCAGGATGCAGTAGTGTTACAATTTCCTTTACGAGTTAGATTAAGTAATTATACAGAGGCCACTGTTAGTAACCAAACGGAATATAATGCTATTCTTAATGCATGTACATCAGCGGAAGCTTCTGGTCAAGATGCCATTTCGTCTGTAAATATTAGCTTCCCAATCACAATTTTAACCTATAATTTGAGTTTACAACAAACAGGAAATATTGTCATTACGTCCGAACAACAATTATATACGTACATGTCTAGTGTAAGCAGCACTGAATTGTTTTCAGTAAAGTATCCAATTTCTGTGACTATTAACGATGGAACGAAAACAGCTCTTTCAAGTGATGCTGAATTGCAAGCAACGATTACCGCATCTCTAAAGACAGAAGCAGCAATGGCAGAAGCAGTTCAAAATTCGAAGAAATTAGAAACGATCTTGGTTAACGGTAAGTTTAAAGTAGATTCATTTGTAAGTACAGGAGTGAACTCAGCAACAAATTACAAAGATTTCACGATAGATTTTGCAAATAATTTATCAGTAACTGCAGTAAATTTATTGAATACAACTGTAAACGGTACTTATGCCGTAAGGTCGGAATTAAATGTTTTTGTAAAATTGAATTTTTCTGAAAATGCTACGTTTACGCTATTGAATAATAATTGGAAAGTAACAAGTTTTACCGCTTCGACAATATCGTTACAAAGTACAACCAATGCAGCGGTTACATTAGTATTAAAACAAATATAGGGCTACATCTTAGTTGGTACTTTTTAAAAGGACAGCTGCTGAATAAGATGTAGCTGTTCTTTAAAAATAAACATATAACACAAAAGAGAATAATGAAAAAAGTAATTGCAATGCTAACAATGGGTTTCGTCCTGTTGGTGTCCTGTTCAAAAGATGATGCTCCTGATACTGGTGACACTATAAATCCTGTCACTAATAAACAAACAACCGGAAGTTCTTCGAACGATTTATTATCGGATAAAAAGTTTAAAAGCATGGTTATAGAAGTCGTTTATGTACAAGGCTTTGAGCCATCAACAACCGCGATTAATAATTTTGTCTCTTTTCTTGATTCAAGAACCTATAAACCAAGTGGAATAAGTATTGTAAAAAGAGCCATTCCATCAACAGGGAAAGCAACTTTTACTGACCAGGAAATTGTAGCGATAGAAGACGCTAACCGAACAAAATTCAACACATCGAATCAGATTGCGGTTTGGGTCTTTTTTACCGATGGAAAATCATCAACTGACACCAGTACTGCAGTTGTTTTAGGTACAGCATACAGAAATACTTCCATAGTTATTTATGAGCAAACCGTTCAGGGTTTGAGCGACAGCCCATTTGAACCTAATAGAAGTTTATTAGAAACAACGGTCATTTCGCATGAATTAGGGCATATCCTGGGACTTACCAATTTAGGAGCAACATTACAAAGTAATCATGAAGATACTACCCATCCCAAACATTGCAATGTAGAAAATTGCTTAATGTATTGGTCATCTGAAACGGGAAAGGGAATTTCAAATATGGTTTCCACAGGTTCGACACCACAACTGGATGCACAATGCATTGCTGATCTTCGAGCCAATGGAGGAAAATAATTTAATAAAAAATCAGAAAATTTTATGAAAAAGAGGAATTTGACACTAGCATTATTTTTGGGAATAGTATTCTCGATAAATGCGCAAATGAAAACAACACATAAATCGAATGGAGGAATAAAAGGGGGATATACTTTAGCTGCAGTAAGTTTTGACGGAGAAGCAGAAACAGAACAACGACATAGCTTTCATATAGGTGTTTATGGGGAGGAATTTATAAGTGAAAGCTTTTCTATTCAACCTGAATTGCTGTATTCTCAGCAGGGATATGTAATTACAAGCAGTAGTGGGACTTTTACCCAAAAGCTGAATTACATCAATTTACCGCTAATGCTTAAAGCCTATCCTTCCCAAAACTTCTTTTTAGAAGCAGGGCCACAAATTGGAGTGGCTGTTTCGCACAAAGAAGAATATGATGGGCTTTTTAGTGGTTCGCAAGATTACGATCCTAATAATTTTGATTGGGGAGTTAATTTTGGAGGAGGTTTTAAAACCAATTCCGGAGTCAGTTTAGGCGTACGTTACCATTTAGGTTTAGGAGATTTATATGATGACGGGAAAGCAAAAAACAGAGTTTGGCAATTTTCCGTAGGTTTTGATTTATAAAGTTGAAAATAAGAAAATAAAAGCGTCAGCCCTATCAATCCACTATTTTTAAAAACAATAACCCTTTCAGAGTGAAGTGCTTCGAAAGGGTTATTGTTTTAATTTTGCTTTTGTAGCTTATATGCTACGTACTATTTCTATCATAATTCGGACCCGGCTTTAGGACTGTATTTAATACGTTCTAAATAGAGCTCAATGTTAATTTTTAATTTAGTGATACGGGAATAGTTATTTTTGTTTAAAGCGATGCAAACTAAGATAATTGCGGCAGTTAGGGAAATAACCACACCGAATGCAGCGAAAAGAGTAAAGGATAATACAGCGACAACAAGAGCGCATAGTAACCCAAATATTTTTATTGATTTTTCAGGATTTGACTGGGCAGTATTAATTTCTATAATTTTAGGTAATTGCTGTAGTAGTGGGGTAATATCGGGTTCATAAATTTCATTTTTTTTTAAATCAGCAATCAAATCCTCAACAGTTTTTATTTTTTTATTTTTAGAATAGAGGTAAGGGAATATCTCATTGATAAAATTTTGATTTCTTAAATCTTGAATATTTCCAATCAACATTTTAACTTCGTCGGGTATATCTTTCCTGATCAAGATTTCCTTTTTTAAGGCGCCAAAGGACAGTGTTGTTAATGAATCGACATTTTTATAAATATATTGGGTTAATTCTTCTTCAGAGAAGGAATGTAATTTTTTCTCCGGAATGATACGGTTATCCATGATAAAATGTGGTATTAATTTATAAAAGAGATAAATATTTCTATATCTTTTACAAAAGTATTTCCTTTGTTTTGTATTACTTTACGGGAAACCTCAATGGAAGTGAAATTAGTGGAAATTCATAAAAATGGAAGTGATATTCGGAAATAACAAGCCGCTAAATTCTCAATTTCATAAAATAATAATATCTTTGAATCAAATTAAAGCATAATGACTACAATCGAAACGCCAACACAATTAGAACTTTACTTCCAAAAGTTTCGTCAGAATATAATAGGAATTAACCAAGAGTTTGAATCGCCTTACGGAAAAAAACAAATTATTTATACGGATTGGACAGCAAGTGGACGGTTGTATCGTCCTATTGAAGAAAAGTTAATGAATGAGTTTGGTCCTTTTGTAGCCAATACCCATACTGAAACTACGGTTTCGGGAACAGCAATGACTAAAGCATACCATCAGGCGCGACACATTATTAAACAGCATGTTAATGCCAATGCCGACGATGTTTTAATTACGGATGGTACAGGAATGACTGGTGTTGTCAATAAATTTCAACGAATTTTGGGATTAAAGGTACCGGAAAACCTAAAGGATTTCATCACGATTCCCGCCGAAAAGAAACCGATTGTGTTTATTTCGCATATGGAACATCATTCCAATCAGACGTCATGGCTGGAAACGATTGCTGATGTTGCCGTCATTCCATCCAGTGAAGATGGATTATTTAGCATAGAAAATCTGGAACTTTTATTAGAAAAGTATAAGGAGCGAAGTTTTAAAATTGCTTCCATCACTTCTTGCTCGAATGTTACCGGAATTAAAACGCCTTATCACCAGGTTGCTAAAATTATGCATCAACATAACGGACTTTGTTTTGTTGATTTTGCCTGTTCAGGTCCCTATGTGAAAATAGACATGCATCCGGAAGATTCCGAAAGTTATTTGGATGCAATTTTCTTTTCACCTCATAAATTTCTAGGCGGACCAGGCACTTCCGGTGTTTTGGTTTTTAATAAAAAATTATACCAAAACCTGATTCCGGATAACCCTGGAGGAGGGACGGTAAGTTGGACAAATCCCTGGGGCGAACACAAATACATCGATAATATTGAAGATAGGGAAGATGGAGGGACGCCAGGTTTTCTTCAGGTGATAAAAACCGCTTTGGTGATTCAGTTGAAGGAACAAATGGGGATTGAAAATATTTTGAACAGGGAACATGAAATCGTTACTGTTGTTTTCGAATCACTTGGAAACATCCCAAATATTAAAATTCTGGCAGGTCAGCATCGGGATAGGTTAGGAGTGATTTCTTTTTTTATAGAAGACTTACATTTCAATTTGGGTGTAAAGCTATTGAATGATAAATTCGGAATCCAAACGCGCGGCGGTTGCAGTTGTGCCGGAACGTATGGTCATTTTTTATTGCATGTGGACCAGGAAACTTCCCATAAATTAATTGACGAAATTACGCTGGGTGATTTAATAAGAAAACCGGGTTGGATTAGAATGTCTATTCATCCCACAACCACAAATGCTGAAATTGAATTTGTTTGCAATGGAATTAACGCCTTGGCTAAAAACCATAAAAAATGGGCTTTAGACTACAATTACAATTCAGCTACAAATGAATTCGTGCATAAAGATGTACAGCCTTTAGAAGATGAATTGGTGAAAGAGTGGTTTTCATTATAAGAAACTGAGGTGTTTCGGAACTAAATAATTTGACAATAAAAAATCACTTATTCAAAAACAATGCGTTTTTCAATAGGTGATTTTTTATTTTTTTTCGGACCGCTATCTTCTATGCTTCCATCTTTTATGGGTCCAAAAGTAATATTCCGGAGCTTCAAGGATTTGTTTTTCAACTTCCTGAATATAAGCATGTGTAATTTCAAAATTAGGAATTGAGTTAGGATTGTCACTAATAGGAATTATGGTAAGCTCATAGTAACCTCTTTTTACCTTTTTTACTTTTGCAAAAACAACAGTCATGTCGTATTTTTTTGCTAACATTTCAGGCCCTGTATGTACAGGTACTTCAATACCCATAAAGCGATCCCAATGAAATATTCTGTCCGCTTTTGGGGATTGATCACTGGCTAATCCATATACGCAAAGAATATTGTTTTTTTGATTGTGTGCAATCAGTGGTATTGTTTTATTTGTGGGAACTAATTCGGTATTGTATTTTGATCGGATGTCTCTAACGAGTTTATCAAAATATTTATTGGCTAATTTTTTGTAAACACCTATACCCTGGTACCCTATTTTTTGGTTAAGGGTAATCAACCATTCCCAGCTTGCATAATGAGAGGCAATAAGCATAATGCTTTTTCCTTTTTTTTCATATTCTTTAATGACTTCCAAATTTGTTATTACAAATCTTTTGTTCATTTCTTCGGATGAAATAGTCATGGTCTTGATCATTTCCATAAACATATCACATAAATGGTGATATGATTTTTTTTCGATAGTAAGGCGCTCTTCATCATTGAGATGTGGTAATGCAAGGGCTAGATTTGCCCGAACTACTTTTTTTCGATACCCAATGATGTAATATACTAAAAAGTACACCGCATCTGACAACCCATAAAAAATACGAAATGGAAGAATAGAAACGATCCAAAGAAAGGGGTAAGCAATAATAAAAACAAGAAATTGCATGCAAAAATTTTTTTTGCAAATATAAGGTAAAAATGAACATCGAGATAAATTTTGACCAGTTACTGTGTCTGCATTTGAGAATGACTATATTTACAATTCACAATAAATACACTTTATGAATACCTTTTTAATCGCAATAATTGTTGTAAATGTTTTAATTAGTTACAAGGGTTTTAATGATCTTATCTTTTTTAGAAAATATGAATTTCATGTAGGGAGTATTCGTGCAGGCGAACAAATAAGAATGTTGTCATCGGGTTTTCTTCATGCTGATTTACCCCATCTGATTTTTAACATGCTTACTCTTTATTTCTTTGCACCGGTAGTAATTGGATTTTTGGGTGATTTATCGTTTGTATTGATTTATTTTGGAAGTTTAATTTTTGGAAGTCTATTAACAATGATTTTTCACAAAAATCAATACAATTACAGAGCTGTTGGAGCATCTGGGGCCGTAACCGGAGTTTTGTATTCGGCAATATTATTACAGCCGGATATGATGCTGGGTATCTTTTTTGTTATTCCAATTCCCGCCTATCTTTTCGGAATCCTTTATTTATTATATTCTATCTATGGAATGAAGGCTAAGAATGATAATATTGGACATACGGCCCATTTTGGCGGCGCTGTTGGCGGTTATCTGATTACACTTATCAAAGAGCCTCAATTGTTCGTAGATCACACTTTAATGGTCGTATTATTAGCAATTCCAATAGTTATTCTTTTTGTTATGGAAAAAACGGGAAAACTATAATGGCATAAATTTTGGAAGAGAATTACAACAAAAAACACTTAAATTAGTATCATAATGAAAAAAGCAGTACTATTTCTATCTATCATGTTTATGACTATGTCTTACGCACAAGAAATTAAACAGGTTCCTCAAATTAGCGTAAACGGGGAGGGCAAGGTAAAGGTTGTTCCGGATCAGGCTACCATATTGGCAACAATTGAAACAAAAGGAAATAATGCCAAAGACGTTAAAAAACAAAATGATCTAAAGACGGAAGCGGTTTTAAAGTTTATAAAAAAAATGAACTTAGATCCGGCGGATTATAAAACCCAACGTGTTGCTCTAAATCCAGAATACGATTATGAAAAAAAGAAGCATAATTATAACGCTACACAAACAATCGAAATTCTGTTGAAAGATTTATCAAAATATGATGAATTGATGGAAGGGCTGGTAGATGAAGGGATCAATAGAATTGACAACGTTACCTTTCAATCTTCAAAATTGGCGCAGTATCAATCTGAGGCCAGAAAACTAGCTATGAAAGAAGCTAAATTAAAAGCAGAGGATTATGTTTCGGTTTTAGGTCAGAAAGTGGGTCGTGCTATGACGATAGCTGACAATTCACAAACGTATTACCCACAGCCGATTCGTTTTGCGGCCATGAAAATGGAAATGAGCGATGCTGCAGCACCAAGAGAAACACTTGCAGTAGGAGAAATTACTATTACGTCTAATGTAAGTGTGAGTTTTATTTTAGAATAAAAAAACAAAATTATAAATAGAAAAATCCCATCTCACTTTTAGGCTGAGATGGGATTTTTTGATTCTTAAATAAGACTATTATTTATACATAAAAAAAACTCTTCAATTGCTTGAAGAGTTTTAGTGGGGAGAGCAGGATTCGAACCTGCGAAGTTTACACAGCAGATTTACAGTCTGCCCTCGTTGGCCGCTTGAGTATCTCCCCAAGACTCAATAAGGATTGCTTATCGTGCTAACCGGGTGCAAATATATAAACTGTTTTGAAGTTTCCAAACTATATTTAAACTTAATTTTAGTATTATTTTTAAAGTATTGGTATTGAATAAAATAAAAAAATCTCCACTAGGGAGATTTTTTGTTTTATTCAATTGAAGCAGCTTATTTTGCTAAAAGCGCTATGATTTTTGCTCTTAATTCGTCGCCTCTTAAATCTTGTGCTACTACATTTCCTGATGCATCAAGAATAAAAGTAGCAGGAATAGATTGCACTTTATATTGTGCAGCTATTGGCTCATCCCAAAATTTTAAATTGGAAACATGGTTCCAAGTCAATTTGTCTTTTGCAATCGCATCTTTCCACGCTTTAGCATCTTTATCTAGAGATACGCCAACAATGTTAAGCCCTTTTGAATGTAACTCTTTATAAATAGCCACTACATTTGGATTTTCTCTACGGCAAGGACCACACCAGGAAGCCCAAAAATCAACTATTGTAACTTTTCCTAAACATTCTTTCAGAGAAATTACTTTCCCTTCAGGATTAGGACCTGAAAAATCAGCTCTTCATTTAGTTTCAGCAGTTGGAGCAGTTGGAGCTTGTACAGGAGCTGCAGCTCCTACAGTTTTTCTTTCAGCAAGTTTAGCTTTAATGGCTTTACCAGGTTTTGTGCTTTTTAATGATTCCTCTAAGCTATTGTATAATTTTTCAGATTTTGTAAGATCTGTACTTGGGTCATTAAGCATTCCCTGGATAATTAAAGCAGAAATGAATGCTTTTGGGTGCGATTCAGCATATGCTACGTATTTAGCTTTTGAAGCTGTACCAACTTCTTCCTGAATTTTAGAAAACTCTTTCATCAATCCATTGATAACAACAGTATCTTTGGTTTGCTGAGCAGTATTCATCGCTTGCATGTTTTTAGTCTGAAAATCGATTAATTTCTTTTGAACCTTAGTAATTTCCTCATTGAAAGTTACGTACTCGTCATTGTTATAAGTTCCAGAAACTTTTGATTTTTGGATGCTGTCTTTGTTGATAACAATTGCGATTTCACCGGTCTCTAAAATAAAAGGTATTTTTGTCTGTGCTCCTTCAAGTTGTAAAGTATGGAAAGAAGGCTCCGTTACTTTTCCTTTAATTTCAAATTTACCATTTTCAACTTTTACAGTGTCAATAGCAATTAATCCCATTCCATTTTCATTCGGAGTTTCCAGGATTATTGTTTTACCATTTTCAATTCCTGTTGCAGTCCCTGAAATGATGTATTCATCTTTGCCAACTTTGCTACAAGAAATTAAAACAACAGTAGCCGAAAGTAATAAAATTATTTTTTTCATTATTAATTAGTTAATTAAGTTAAGTGTGCAAAAGTATTTAAAATTATAAATTATAAATAATTTTACACCCTAAATTTTTGTTATAATTTTCTATTCTTAATAGTGTGTCAGAGTATATTTTATTTGAGATTCTTTTTATTTACAAAAATCGGAAGAAAGCGTATTTATTTTTTTAAAGCAGTCGCCGGTCAGAAAAGTATGGAATTAGTGGTTTTGAAAGTGATTTCGAACAAGGGTATGAAGAAGGTATTTTAATCTGAATTCCTTCTAGTTTCGGGAGTATCTGATCTGAAAATTATGCTTATCCATCAAAAAAAAGGGGGTTAGGAAGCGGTAGTAGTTTGTTTTGTTAATTTTCATCCTCGTTTTGTAGGTATAAGATCGCCCCCTTTTTAAATGGTTTAAAATAAAAAAGCACCCTTTTTGAAGGGTGCTTAAGTGTTTTTTATTCTTTTGAAAAAATTAATCTTGATTGATTGTTTTTCTCCATGTAAAAGAATTAAGAATATGTCTTTTTGCAAATCTACCAGGAGAATCCGCATTCACCATTTTTACGTAAGTTGCTTTAGGAACACTAATGTATTCGTAAACGCTTCCGTTTGAAAAATTGATAATTAATCTACCCTCAACGAATTTATAATCTGAAATTGTAGCAGTTGCTATTGTTTCAGTATATTCAGGTAAGTTTTGTTTAAGAGTTTCAGGATTGATACTTACCAAAAAGTGATAAGCTTCAATAATTTTTTTACTGTTTTCCTCTGCAGCTTTTAATCCTTCGTCATTTCCTTGAAATTTGTCAGGATGCGCTTCTTTCATCGCATTACGATAAATCGTTTTTAATTCTTTAAGCTCAGCAGTTTTGTCTACATTTAGCAGTTTGCGGTATTCAACTATTTTTTTCATAAATAAAGGTAACTACTTGTCTTTTAATATAAAATCAATATAATTTGATTTCTAAATCAACAAATTTTTTGCAAAGGTACACTTTTTTTTAAATTTTTAGTTTGTGACAAAAAAATATTAAAAAAAAAGAACTTTAATTCTATTTTTTTTTGTTAAAAAAGGAAGATATAAAGGTACTACTGTTGTGGTTTATTATTGGCTTTATCAAAATTTTTAGACTTTTTCGGATATTTATTATAACTGATATCGCTTGGGTTTTCAATTATTGATTTAATTGTGATCCAATCACCAACAGTATGTTTTTGGGCCATTTTATAGTCTAAAAGATATTCACCACAAAAAAAGTTGTTGTTTTCATCTTTTTCCATAATTCCGGTGTAAACACCTTTTTGTAACATTCTTTCTTCAGAAGCTTTGGTCATAATCAATTTATTTTATAATAATTCTAGTTGGCAAAGTTAATCAAATATTACTTGTCGTGCTATGTTTTAGACTTTCTGATTATCTTTGTTCGATGGAAAAAATATTTCGTCCTAACCCCAATTCCTTCAAAAATACTTTTTGTGTCTTTTATGAAGAGCCTTTGAATAGCCTTAATGGATTAGAACTTCAATATGACAGTAAATCGGGGAGCAAATATTATTATACTAAAGCAGGGATGTATCGTTTGTCTAATCATTGGGGGCGGCTGGCAAACAGTAAATGGCGTTTAGAGCCTTTGGAACCCGAAACCGAGTCTAAAATAAAGCTGGGTTTTGCCCCATGGACTAATTTCTATGCTGATAATGCAGTGGAAGAATTATATTATTTGGAAGTAAATTATATAAAACAAACCGTCAATTACCAACATAAAAACAATCCGAAATATGACAATAAGGCCCTACTTCGGACGAGTTTTGATACCGCTAAACGAATTAAGCAAATTCGAAATTTATTTATATTGACATCCTGGGCTAAATATTTTGATTATGATGATTTGGATGCCTTACGCGAACAAATAATAAATGAACTGATTTTTACCAATAAAACTTTAGAAGAAATAAAAAGAAAACTCCTTTAATCATTAGATGCAATCATAATTAAATCATGGGTCGTGATTGGCTTAGATAAATAGCCTAATATATCTGGATAGGTTTTTGATTTATTTTTATCTTCTACAGCAATAGACGAACTTACTATATAGATAATAATTTGTTTGTTTATTTGCGGTTTCAACACTCCCATTTCTTCCATGAATTCCCAGCCATCCATAATTGGCATATTAATGTCTAATAAAACAATATCAGGAAGTAATTCAATATTTTTCAGTGAATTTTGTAGGGCTTCAATAGCATCTTTTCCATTTTTGAATGCGGAAATTACCGAAAACATTTCAGATCTTTGGATGATTTTGTTAACGATGATTTGGTAAATAGCATCATCGTCTATTACCCAGATTATTTTTTTTGTCATTGAATATAAATTTTAAATGTCGTCCCTATATTAGGTTCACTTTCCACAGTTATATTTCCACCCATGGCATCAATTTGATTTTTTGTTATAAATAGACCAATGCCTTTTGAATCGACATTGTTGGTGAATGTTTTGTACATTCCGAAAATTTTATCCGCATTTCTGACCAGGTCAATCCCAACTCCATTATCAGAAATTTGAAGTACTTTCATATCATTTTCCACCGACCATTTTATTATTATAGTTGGTTTACGTTCCGGATGGCTGTATCGAATAGAGTTAGAAATAATATTGTAAAGTATACTCTCCAGATAGGCTGGATTATAATTTATGATCACATCCTTTGTCATGATCGTAGAAATAGAAACCTCTTTAGAGGTTATTTGTTCGTTAAGTACATTTTGGACTGTATTGATGTAGTATTGCAAGTTTAAAGGTTCAGAAACTAAACCAATGTTATTGCGAATATTGATGACCTCGTTCAAATGAAACATTGTTTCGTTAAGTGAATTAGAGACCGATTTCAATAATTGCATCATCTGTTCTTTTTCTTCCTCTGATTCGGAAGATTCAATTAAATTCATGATCGATGCAATGTTGCTGGTATGTGATCTTAAATTATGGGAAACAATATAGGAGAAATTAAGGAGTCTTTTGTTTTGCTCGGTTACTAAATTGAAGGAATTATTTAAATCTTTTTCAGCTTCTTTAGTTTTACTGATGTCAATCATGATTCCTCTCAAACTTACTGCTTTACCATTTTCAAAAACAATATTTACAATATCTCTCAGCCAAACAACTGTTTCGTTTTTAGCAACCATTCGGTATTCAAAATCATGATTTAAATTGGCATCAGTTTGAAACTTACAATAATTTTGGACCCATTCTTTGTCTTCAGAATAAATGTGGTCTGCCCAAAAAGTATGGTTTGACAACCATTCTTCCGGGGTATAGCCCAGTATGGATTCTACTTTTTTACTGATAAAAGTAAACGAAAAGCTTTCAATATCGCATTCCCAAACAATTCCGTCAATTGTATTAATAAGCGACTCTACTCTTTGTTTTGTATCGAGAATGATTTTTTCGGTGGCTCTGCGCTGCGTAATGTCCTCTGTAGAGACAATAATTCGTTCGAATGTTTTTCTGTAGCCTCGAATTACATTCCATCTTAAATTAACGTCGCGATATTCTCCCTCAGCATTTTTTATTCTGGAGTCTATAATAAATTGTTTTTTGCCTTGGGTAATTGCAATTAAATGTTCAATGAAATCATCCTTAGATTTTAAATCAAGGAGATTGGATCTGTTATTGATTAATTCTTCTTTGGTTTTGACCTTATGAAGCTTAAGGCATGCATTATTAACATTAATTAATTTAACTAATGAATTGCATTTATCCACTACCTCTGGAGTACTATAAAAGTAGTCAGTAACTATTGCTTTATTTTCATCGATTAGATTTAACTCCTGAAGGTAATTTTTAACTTCAGAAAAATCTTCTTCTCTTAAAGGCAATGGGGAGTCGTCAAATAAACTCTTAAATCGTGTTTCTGTTTTTTTAATCCGTTCTTCAGTTTCTTTTTTTAATGAAATGTCTTCGACAATTGCAATATGAGAGGTTGCCTTTTCATTTATTTTCCACAGCGGAGATACGGTAAGATTGATCCATATTGTCTTTCCTGACTTTGTTAAATATCTTTTTTCCAGTGCATACGATCTAATTTGTCCTTTCCTTAGTTTTTCTAAACTCGTTAAATCTTCTTCTAAATCATCCGGGTGCGTAACAGATTGAAAATTTTTCATTTTCATTTCCTGCTGTGAATAGCCTAGTAAGTGGCAATATTGTTTATTAATTTCAATGAAATTGCCAGAAAAAGAATCTATATAGGCGATTCCTACAGCTGCCTGATCAAAAATAGCTTCAAACTTTATCTCAGAATTCAAAAGTTTCTTGGTCTGGGTGTTTACTAAAGACTGTAATTCTTCGCGTATTTTTAAAAGATTGAATATTAAAATGCCAAAAAGTGCGGCCAAAATAAGTCCAATAATTGCTGGAATTAAAATCTGGTAATACAGATAATTTTGATGTTTTGATATGAGGTATAATTTCCAGTCTCCATCAGGAATGTAGGTAGCGATATTGTATTTTTTAGAAAAATCACTTTTATTTGGTAAATAAAAAATTTCCTTTTGATTGTCAGTATCGTTTTTTGAAAACTGAAAATAGTATTTTGAATCATCAATGTTGTTAATTCCTGAAGATTTTAATAGGCTTTGCAGTTTAATAACAACAGCTGAAAACCCCCAAAATTGATTGTTCCGAAAAACAGGAAACCGACCTACAATTCCAACGCCTCCTTGTTTTAATTTTAATGGACCGGCAAAGTACATTTTTTTGCTTGCCACTGATTTTAATGCTTCTTTAAGATACGGATCTGTCAGAATATTTAAATTGATTGCCGCTTCATTGCCTTTTATTGGATAAATGTATTTTATTATCCCTTTGGGAACCAATTGAACGGCGCTAATGCTAGTATTTGATTCCATCAATTTTTTTCCTACATAATCAAAATTTTCAGGAACGCCATTGTCATTAATTGTCAGCGCTAACGTTAACGTAGTTGTATAGCAGTTTTTAAGAGACTGTTCTATGTTTTGATTGACAACATGAAGGATCGTATTCATTTCTTTTTGCTCACCTTCTTTTATAAGTTCATACTGTTGCAAGACAATAAAACAGGCTATGTAGCTTAGTAATAGGAACGTAATGAACCCTGTGGTTTTTGGTCTGTTTAAGAACCAGCTGATGAATTTAGGGTTTTTTTTATGATCCATTTGCGCTATTTGCAAGATTGAGGAAGCTTAGTTGTTTAGGAAATAAATATATAAAAAAAATAGTATAACAGCATAATGTTTTCATATTATAGTCATATTCTTAGTTTTTAAGCTGTTAAAATGTTTTTTTATAATAAATAATGCTTATTGGGATATCATATTTGAGATGAAAACCAGTAATTGCAAAAAAAACAGTCTCTTCTTGCAATGAATTTTTAGATTTAAGATCAGAAAAATGGAGTTTGAAATTGAAATGGCAATTATTTAAAAAAGAAAAATTATCAATTTAAAAACAATTTGAATTTCAATAAATAACCCGAACTTTGCATACGTTTTTGAATCAAATAATTGATTTTGATAATTAAAATAAAAAGACAATGAGCAGAAATAACGAAAGAAACATAAAAAAGCACAACGATAAATTGCATAAAACACAAGATAAAGTAAAACAAGCGGAAATACTGCGCAAGGAAAAATTAAAGCAAATTGTGAAAAAGTTCAACGAAAACAAACCATTAGACAGTAATTAAAAAACGGAACATCATGGAAAAAAATAGATTTAGCAAAGTGAAAAGTGGTGTCCAGGAAATAATTGATTTTATTGCAGAAAAAAATGCCAGAGAGGCAAGCAATAAATTAGTTGAAGTCAGCGAGGAACTGGATGAATTACTTGACTTTGCAGAAGAGGACGAGGATTTAATTGAAGTTAGCAAGTATCAGGTACTACTAAATCAATTGCACCAAATTATAATTTCACTTGACGGGCAAGCGACCGGTACAATTTAAAAGCTATTTATTTAAAAAATGATTGAAAAAAAATGCTATTGCTGTTCGAAAAAAAACTTTCAGGACTGTTGTGAACCAATTGTAAAAGGGATTCAAAAAGCGTCAACTGCACTAGCCTTAATGCGTTCCAGGTATTCAGCTTATGCAATGCATGAAGTGGATTATTTATGGGCGACAACACATATTTCGGTGCGAAATTATCATTCTAAAGCTGAAATTCTAAATTGGGCGACAAGTAACCAGTGGCTCCAATTAGAAATTATAAATAGTGCTGAGCACACGGTGGAATTTAAAGCTTATTTTTTTGATGGCAAACTTCAAAAACAAATCCATCACGAACGTTCTACTTTTAAACTCGAAAATGGAAGCTGGTTTTATGTTGACGGGGAATTTTTTAATTAGTTTTTTTTCAAACAAAAAGCTTCCTTGTTCTTGTTCTGATGTTTTTAACTAAAAATTAATAAACGTTTTTCCAGACTACATTTTAAAATGGTGTAATTTTAAAGTCTATGAAAAATGATACTAAAAAAGGTTTTTATTTCAAGCAATACGAAGCGCCATTTCAGTCTCCGTTTGATAGGCTCTTTGGTATTTTCAAAGAATTGATCACACACACTTCAGGAGATTTTGATGAAGCAATCGACTGGTTGCGAGAATTGGATAAAGAATATAAACTCACTGATGAACACTACACTATCGATGATTTTATTGAAGATTTAAAGAGAAAAGGCTACATCCGTGATGAACCGAAAGAAGATGGAACTTCAGGAATTGGAATTACTGCAAAGACCGAGCGCGCCATTAGGCAACAGGCTTTAGATATTATTTTTGGAAACCTAAAACGATCGGGAAGCGGAAACCATAAAACAAAGCATTCCGGAAACGGAGATGAACATACTGGTGAATACCGGGAATTTCATTTTGGCGATGGTTTGGAAAGAATTTCGTTGACCGAAAGTTTACGGAATGCCCAAATTAACAATGGTGTCGATGGTTTTATGTTGACTGAAAATGATTTGGTTGTTGAAGAAACGCAGTATAAATCCCAAATGAGTACGGTTTTGATGATTGACATCAGTCACAGTATGATTTTGTATGGAGAAGACCGAATTACACCTGCTAAAAAAGTAGCAATGGCTCTGGCTGAATTAATTACGACACGTTATCCAAAAGATACTTTAGACATTCTGGTTTTTGGAAATGATGCCTGGACAATTGCAATACGGGATTTACCCTATTTGAAAGTTGGGCCTTATCATACCAATACAGTTGCCGGTTTACAACTGGCCATGGATATACTGCGTCGAAAACGAAATACCAATAAACAAATTTTCATGATTACCGATGGAAAACCAAGTTGTGTTAGGGAGAAAGACGGTTCTTATTATATGAACAGTAATGGACTCGACGAATATATCGTCGATAAATGCTACAATCAGGCGCAGCAAGCTCGGAAATTACACATTCCAATAACCACTTTCATGATCGCCAATGATCCGTATTTGCAACAATTTGTAAATCGTTTTACAGAAGCCAATCAGGGAAAAGCATTTTATACCGGATTGAAAGGACTTGGAGAAATGATTTTTGAAGATTATGAAACGAATCGTAAAAAAAGAATAAAATAATATAGGAACAGAAAAAGATACAGGAAGAAAGACCATTTGCAACATGAAAATAGAAAATATAACAACACTAGGTGAATTAAAAAAATCAGGTTACCTAAGCAAAAGCATCAAAGATGAATTGCGTTCCAACCTAAGAGCAAAAATTAAATCTGGTGAACCTACTTTTGAAGGTGTTCACGGATTTGAGAATACCGTAATCCCCGAATTAGAAAGAGCTATTTTATCGCGTCATAATATTAATTTATTGGGTCTTCGCGGTCAGGCCAAAACAAGACTGGCACGTAAAATGATTGAATTGCTTGACGAATACATCCCGTTTGTAACCGGTTCAGAAATTAATGATGATCCTTTGAAACCAATTTCGCGTTTCGCAAAAGATAGTATTGAACTAAAAGGGGATGACACGCCAATATCATGGTTGCACAGAAGCGACCGTTTCTTCGAAAAATTAGCCACACCAGATGTTACTGTTGCTGATTTGATTGGAGATGTCGATCCGATAAAAGCTGCTAATTTAAAACTTTCGTATGCTGACGATCGGGTCATACATTTTGGGATGATTCCAAGAGCGAACCGCTGTATTTTTGTTATTAATGAACTGCCTGACTTACAGGCAAGAATTCAAGTGGCGTTATTTAATATTCTGCAGGAGGGCGATATCCAAATTCGTGGTTTTAAGTTAAGAATGCCACTCGATATGCAATTTGTTTTCACTGCAAATCCTGAAGATTACACCAATCGCGGTAGTATTGTGACACCATTAAAAGATAGAATTGGTTCTCAAATTTTGACACATTATCCAGAGACCATTAAAATTGCCCGAACCATTACAGAACAGGAAGCAAAACTGGATCCAGTACAAAATGAGATGGTTTACGTGCCTTCATTAGCGAGAGATTTACTGGAACAAATAAGTTTTGAAGCAAGGGAAAGTGAATATATTGATAATAAAAGTGGTGTGAGTGCCAGATTGAGTATTACCGCTTTAGAAAATTTATTAAGTACTGCAGAGCGCCGGGCATTGCTATCGGGAGCAGACAAAACAACCTTACGTTTATCTGATTTTATGGGAATTATTCCTGCTATTACCGGAAAAGTGGAATTGGTTTATGAAGGCGAACAGGAGGGAGCGGCAGTTGTGGCACAACATTTATTAGGTGATGCAATTCATACTTTCTTTCCTGCGTATTTTCCAAAAATTGAAAAACTGGAAAAACAAGACGAAAAAACGCCTTATACGGATATCATTGAATGGTTTTTTGCCGAAAGTGGTTTCGAATTACTGGACGATTGTTCCGATGAAGAATATGAAAGAATCTTAGGAAGTATTGTCCCGCTGGAAGTTTTAATCAAGAAATACCAACCGCAACTGGAAAAAGAAGATAAATTCTTTATGAAAGAATTTATTCTTTGGGGCTTGGTAGAATATAAAAAACTAAGCAAAGACCGCTTTTCAGAAGGCTACCAGTTTAAAGATATTTACGGTAGTTTTATCAGTAAATTATAATTATAAAAAAGGGTTTGGATTGATTTCTAAACCCTTTTTTAGTATCTTTAGCTATAGCATTTGGTTGCGCTTCAAAAAATAGACTGCAACCCATTCTCCGGTTTTTTCATTAGCGAATTGATGATTTATTTTCATCAAGAAGCCTTTTAAATAAATGTATGCAAAAAAAATAATTTTATTTATTTCATAATGAGGCCGTAACGGATTTATTTAGTCTATCTTGTCCCGTTGGCAGTCTAAGCAGTCAATGAAAAACAGACATGGAAAACAGCTTTGAGGATTTGATTGCTACTTATATTGAAAATAAGGTAGGTATATCCGAACATTTTTTGAGTACCAATTTAGCCAATAACCTAAAGCAAAACCTACTTGCTTTGAATCAGGAGAGTTTATTAATGGCTGCAGGAATTGGAAATTCTGAGAAACTTTCATATGATGGTGCGATACGGAGCGACTCGATTTATTGGCTTGACAAAAAGCACAACAACGTATTTGAAAATGAATTTTTTGCTCAAATAGAAGCGTTTATTCTTTATCTGAATCAAAGTTGTTACGCAGGAATAACGGGTTATGAATTTCATTATTCGCTGTATGAATCGGGTGATTTTTATCTGAAACATTTGGATCAGTTCAAGAATAATCCCAGTCGAAAATATTCTATGATTAGTTATTTAAACAGCAATTGGAAAGAAAGCGACGGTGGCGAATTACTGATTCATCAACGGAATAACAATCAGAAAATTTCGCCTACTCAGGGTAAAACCGTTTTCTTCAAGAGTGACGAATTAGTGCATGAAGTTTTGGTAACCCAAAATACCAGAATGAGCATTACAGGATGGCTAAAGAGTGACTAACTTAGGTATTTCATTTAGGATCTGCATAAAAATAACCAGGTCGTAAATACTTTAGAAAATAATTCAGATTGGTGATTTTTAGTTGCGTATAAATAGTGAGGGTTGTACGTAGTTTTCAGGCTTAACACTTTTAACAAATAGATTCCGGGATTAAATGCGGAATTGTAATCGAAAGAAACATGCTCAAGAATTATAAAGAGCTATGCGAGGCCTTGGATTTTAAGATGTATTATTTAGGCAAAATCAAAAACATTGTAAAGCGCTAAAAAAGCGTTCCTTGTATGCCTTCCGGTTGGGGATGGCCACTAAATTTAAACGTATCGATTACAATGAACTGTTTTATGGTATCATCAAATCTTCGTAAAACAATACTGTCACATAAAAAAAATGCATCTACTGTCGTAAATAAAGCTTGGGCCCTTTCAAGATTTTCCGGAGATAGTCTTCGCGCAATGGACAGATGTGGATCATCGTTTTTTTTCATATTTCGAACATGGAGCGATTCTTGAACCCGCTTCATTAGGGGAATCAAACGACTTTTAGAAACTGCGTTAGGTGATAAGTAAAAGGCACCATTTGTATAGGCACCAAAGGCATTTAAAGTTACTTCAACGGGTTTTAAAGTAATACACAATCGGTCTAATTGATTTTTAACAATTTCAACTGTCGTATCGGTTGCTTTAAATTCACAAATAGTAATATGGGCAACAGAATTTTTACTGTGAAACCAACCCACTTCCTTTGCCAATCGTTCTTTCATTGACTTAACCAATGAAATAACTGCTTCCGAAGGGTATATCGCTACAGAATAATCCTTTTCCATATTTTGAAGATTTACGTATGCAAAAGTAAAGAAATAGTTATTGTAAGCTTCTGTATATCCTATAAATCTGAATACTATATTCCTTTGATCCAGGTTAGTCTTAAAAATTCTTAAAAAAAAGAGCAAATAGAAAATATAACAGTAATTTTACAGTCAAAATATTGTTCATGTTATTTCTAATTATAAGTATTTTATGCAGTGTAACTGTAGGTGTACTTTTTAAATTTTCACGCAGGTATGCAGTAAGCAATACACAAATCGTAGCTTCAAATTATGTATTTGCCCTTGTACTTTGCTATTTCTTCTTCAGTCCAGATCTTAATGGCATAGCAAATTTGGCGCCTTGGGGAATTTACATGACGATTGGTGTTTTGTTGCCCGCCGTATTTCTTTTTCTGGCCGCATCCATAAAATATATGGGTATCGTAAAAACTGATGCTGCACAACGGCTTTCATTGTTCATTCCTATTTTGGCAGCCTGGTTAATTTTTAAAGAAGATTTCAATAGTTTAAAAGTTACTGCACTTTTGGTGGGTCTTCCGGCATTATTGCTCATTCTTGCTAAGCCCTCCCGAAACACAGAAAATAAATGGATTTATCCTGCAGTAGTTTTACTTGGATTCGGACTCATAGATATTCTTTTTAAACAAATCGCACTTGATGCTAGCTTGCCGTATACTACTTCATTATTTGTGGTTTTTGGGATAGCTCTGGTTATAATGATAATAGCAGTTATTTATGAAGTCATTGTCGGTAAGGTGGAATTAAACATCAAAAATATTCTTTTTGGCTGTCTGGTTGGAATTTTTAACTTTGGAAATATTCTTTTTTATCTGAAAGCACATCAGGCATTTGCTCAAAATCCATCGACTGTTTTTGCAGGCATGAACATGGGCGTAATCATTATTGGAAGCCTGGTTGGTATATTTGTTTTTAAGGAAAAATTGACTAAAATGAATTTTGCAGGTCTTTTTTTTGCTTTGCTGGCGATAATTTTAATTGTACGCTCACAGACAATTTAAAGCGAATCAGTCGATGCAAATTCGTTGACCTTAATGGAATGAAGGTGGTACCCTTACATTTGGGTTTAGCGTGCTTATAGTGTACCGTAAACGCGAACGATATAATTTCCATTTAAAAATTGCATTGGATCAATTTGGCTTTGCAAAATAACTCCGCTATGAGGAATTTCTAGTAATAATTGCGCTGCCTGTACTAATGGTGCAGCTGTAGTTGTTTGAATGGCTCGCAATTGATGTTTACCTACTTTTTGTGGAAGTATGCATTTTGCAATCTCCCTTCTGCGCAAAGTCCCTGTTGTATCTTTACCTTCTACCGCAGCATACAAAATGATTTTGTCGTCTTCAATATGAGGGATTACGGTTTCCATTTTTTCCTGCAGGTTTTTAACAGCATCAGCTGTATTTCCTAAATTAGTAAGTTGCTCCTGCACCCAGGCGTAATGCCCTGGATGTCGTAAGGTTTTGTAGTCAAGCGAACGCACTTTGCCCGATAATGCATCAGGTAAATCCGCTGCACCGCCTGAAGTGAGATCCTCTTCATAAGTAATGCCATCAATAATAATAGTTGCTCTTTCCGATAATGAAGGCAGGGTAGTTTTTATAAAATTCCTCAAGGCGATGGTTTCTTTAAGATATTCTGTAGCAACTCCCACCGGACTCCAGGTAAATCCGTAATAATGCGGAGCAACTGCATGATTGGTAAGAGCGCCAACCTTCATTTCTAATTTATCCGCTTTGTCGACTTCAAAGTCAATGCAAAATTGTTGAAAAAGACCATCAGCCAGCAAGTCGATGTAGCCCGGTGCCAGACCAGTTTGAAGCACAAAACCAGTTTTGGCATCTTTTGCCAATGCTATTATTTCTTCAGTTTCTGCAACATATTCGGTGAGGTTAGCATAATGCAGGTTAAAATCTTTGGCAAATTGGGCTATCCTTGGAGCCTGACTACCCGGTAGGCAGTCGAGAATGATATCTCCCTGACGTAAGATAGCTGTCATTTCATCCGTTAGGCCTTTTTCAGCAAGGTGAAAGTCGTTAACCGAACAGGGTTTTGTTGTTCCAGCTTCAATCCAATGCGCTACTTTTTTTGCTTTGGAGTGGGTTCTGTCTCCAATAAATAGGCTAGGGGGGACTTCGCTCCATTCCATCAATAACAAACCGGCTGCTTCGGCAATTCCACCGGCTCCTGCAATAATAATATTGTGATGCTTTTTCATGTATTAAAGGTACTATTTTTTCTTGATTTAGTATTTGAGATACGCCGAAAATTTGTTGACTGCGTAAATCAGACTCCTGCTACAGCAGGCTTCAACAAGAAATCCATCATGAAATCACAAGCGCATAGCGCTAAATAGCTTAATTTCAAAACGCAAGAGCAGCGAGGGAAAGGATTTATCAAATTAAGTATTGAAAATTATTTGGCTAAAGAAAAATTAGTGAAACAAGAGTCAATAAAGGAAGGGCTTGGTGGAATAAAATGACGAAAAAAATCAGGGTTTTCAGCTATTATTTTAAAACAGCATCATTTCAAATTTGAAATGATGCTGTTTTATACTACTTTTATTTCCAACCGCCGCCTAGTGATCGGTACAATTCGATAGTTGCGGTTAATTGTTCACGTTTGATATTAGCCAATTCTAATTCACTTTGCAATAGAGTAGCTTGAGCCGTAATTACCTCAAGATAATCGGCCATTCCGTTTTTAAATAACATATTCGAATTTGTAATGGCTTGCTGTACTATTTTTACGCGCTGCTGAAGAAAGAATTGTTGTGTTTCCAGTTTTTCAATTTTTAATAAAGCATCTGATACTTCGCTAACGGCTACCAGAACAGATTGTCTAAAAAGCAGTACTGTTTTTTCTCTTTCTATTTTAGCAATATTGTATCGGGTTCTTATCTTTTTACCGTTCAGTAACGGTTGTGTTAATCCACCAACTGCCGTTCCAAACAAAGAAGCAGGTAGGTTAAACCAGTTGCTTGTTTCAAAAGAATTCAAGCCGCCACCCGCCGTAATTTTTAGCGCGGGATACAAACTTGCTTTAGTAATTCCGACATTTGCATTTGCTGCTACCAAAGCCAATTCGGCACTTTTTACATCAGGTCTCCTGCTTACCAATGAAGTTGGAATTCCTATCGTTAAATTGTTTTTAAGCTGAATTGAATGTAGCGTAATTGTTCTTTCTTTTGAACCCGGAAAAGAACCTGTTAAGACGCTCAAAGCATTTTCCTGAATGGCAATGTTTTGTTCCAATAAAGGAATTAATTGTGCTGCCATTAGTTTTTGTGCTTCCGATTGTTGTATAGCCAAAGAAGTAACTTGACCGGCATCATACTTTAATTTAATGATAGCCATGGTGCTATCATTTAGTTTTAGGTTTTTTTTGGCGATTTTTAATTGAGAATCAAGCATCAAAAGATTATAATAACCTTTGGAAACATTATAAACAATAGTGGTCTGCAATGCTTTTTTTACTTCCTCGGATTGAAGATATCCGGCAAAAGCGCCTTTTTTCTGATTGCGGATTTTTCCCCAGATATCTGCCTCCCAAGAAAGTCCGATACCAGCCGAATAGTCTTCAATGTGTTTTTCATTTAAAGCCTGATTTAAATTAATTCCGTTGAAACTATTTTCAGAAGGGCGATTAGAATTTACATTGACAAAAAGTGACGCTTCGGGAATATTTCCCCATTTTGCCTGGGTCAATTGAAACTGTGCAATTTCAATATTTTTGGTTGCAATCTGCAAATCATTGTTTTTTGTAATTGCACTGTCTATCAGTTTTATGACGTCTTCCTCTGAAAAGAAATTTCTCCATTCAAGGTCAGCAATACTTGTTGTATCATTTGAGATTGATGCATTCCTGAAATTTTCAGGAAAAGCATCTTTTGGAACTTCAATATCCTTTGAAACTTTACAGGACAAGAATGTTGTGATAGTAAATAGTATCGCAACAGCTTTGGTTATATTATTTTTCATTTTTATATTTTTCTTTAATTTTCTGGAAATGGATCTTCTGGAGCTTCAAGAGCTTTTGAAACTTTAAATGAAATCAATGTGATGATAACAAAAACTGTTATCAGAATCAGGGTTATATAATTTTCCATTTTTATACTTTTTCGTTATGAATTACGGCTACTGGTTTTCCAGAAACCCTTTCTTGTAAATGTTGGAATACAATGAATAAAACCGGGATGATCAACAACCCAAGGATTACTCCTGAAACCATACCTCCGGCAGCACCAATACTAATTGAATGGTTGCCCATTGCAGATGGTCCTGTGGCACTCATCATTGGAATCAATCCCACGACAAAGGCCAGCGATGTCATGATAATTGGACGCAGTCTCAATTTTGCAGCTTCTATAGATGCTGCCACTAATGATTTACCTGCTTTTCTTCTCTGCGAAGCAAATTCGACGATAAGAATGGCATTTTTAGCGAGTAATCCTATAAGCATGACAAGTGCAACCTGTACGTAAATATTGTTTTCGATTCCTGTTAAACCAATCGCTACGAAGACACCAAATATTCCTGCCGGGATCGATAGAATTACCGCTAAAGGCAAAATATAACTCTCATACTGTGCAGCAAGTAAGAAGTAAATGAATACCAGACACAATAGGAAAATTGTTGTCGATTGGCCGCCGGAAGCGATTTCTTCGCGTGTTTGTCCTGAGAATTCATAGCTATAACCTGCAGGCAATTGTTGCGCTGCAACTTCCTCAATTGCTTTTATGGCATCTCCGGAACTAAAACCGGGTTTTGGAATGGCATTAATCGAAATCGAGTTGAACAAATTGTATCTCGATGCAGTTTCAGATCCATAAATGCGAGTCAGTTTTACCAAAGTATTAATTGGTACCATTTGACCTGTTTTGTTTTTTACGAAAACGCGGTTAATTGATGAAGGTTCGGCTCTATCGGCAATATCTGCCTGAACAACGACCCTATAATATTTACCAAACCGATTAAAGTCTGAGGCTTGGGCGCTACCAAAATAAGCCTGCATCGTTTGCAGAATGTCTTTTACACTAACGCCCAATTGATCTGCTTTTTCATCATTTATATCCAGTTGTAATTGCGGATAATCTGCTTTGAAACTGGTAAAGGCTACTGCAATTTCAGGTCGCTTCATCAATTCTCCAATAAAGTTTTGAGAGACTCCACTGAATTTATCCAGTTTGCCACCAGTTTTATCCTGAAGCACCATATCCAAGGCTTCCACATTGCTGAAACCGGGAACAGTGGGAAAACTAAATACGAAGAAACTACCACCAGAAATAGCACCTAATTTCCCACGAACTTCGTTCATTATTTCGTCGATATTTTTGATTTCTCCACGCTCTTCATTTGGTTTAAGCAAAACGAAAACAACTGCTGAAGACGGACTTGTAGAGTTTGTCAGTAAGTTGAATCCTGAAATCGCAGTTACAAATCTTGATGCATTTAAACCTCTCAAAGTGTTTTCTGCCTGAGTCATTACTTTTTGTGTTCCATCTAAGGAGGTTCCCGATGGTGTGTTAACGGCAATTGCGATGAAACCTTGGTCTTCTGTCGGAATAAATCCTGACGGAGTAGTTTTTACCATGAAAATCGTTGCCAAAGTAATTAAGGCCAAACCACCTAAACTAACCCATTTGTGGCGAACCAAAAATCGCAAACTTCCAACATAACGGTTGGTTAAGGAATTAAAACTCCTGTTGAATCCATTGAAGAATTTTTCTTTAAATCCCTTTTTAATTTCTGGATCACCGCCCTTTGCAGCGTGGGTATCTTTTAAGAATAAGGCTGCTAATGCAGGACTTAAAGTTAAAGCGTTAACTGCAGAAATTATAATCGCGATGGCCATGGTAAAGGCAAACTGGCGATAGAAAACCCCTGTAGAGCCCTCCATAAAACCGACCGGCAAAAATACCGCTGCCATAACCAGGGTAATGGAAATAATAGCACCAGTGATTTCGTGCATAGCTTCATGTGTAGCTACTTTTGGCGATAAATGTTTATGTTCCATTTTTGCATGAACGGCCTCGACAACGACAATCGCATCATCTACCACAATACCAATCGCTAAAATTAAGGCGAACAATGTTAACAGGTTGATCGAAAATCCGAATAACTGCATGAAGAAAAACGTACCCAAAATAGCCACCGGAACTGCAATTGCAGGAATCAAAGTTGATCTAAAATCCTGCAAGAATATAAATACAACAATGAAAACCAAAATAAAGGCCTCTATCAAAGTATGCTTAACCTGATCTATCGACTGGTCTAAGGAGACTTTTGTACTATAAAAAATATTGTGTTTTATTCCGGCTGGGAAGTTTTTAGCTGATTTTGCCATTAGCTTGTTAATAGCGACCTGAATATCATTGGAGTTTGAACCGGCAAGCTGAATGATACCGATCACTACACCTTTTTTACCATTCAAACGTGTTAGACTGTTGTAGGAATAGGCACCAAGTTCGATTCTGGCAACATCTTTTAATCGAAGTATAGAACCATCGGCATTAGCACGTATAGCAATATTCTGATATTCTTCAGGTTTTGTTAGCTTCCCTTTGTACTTGATAACGTATTCAAAAACTTCTTTACTTCGTTCTCCAAATTTTCCTGGCGCAGCCTCTAAACTTTTATCTTGGATGGCTTTCATCACTTCATTTGGCGTAACCTGATAGGTAGCCATTTGAGTTGGATTTAACCAGACACGCATGGAGTAATCTTTTACACCGCCGAAAATACTCGCAGAACCTACTCCCGGAATACGTTTGATTTCTGGGATGATATTGATTTGAGCATAATTGGCAACGAAAGTCTGGTCGTATTTCGATTCATCGTCGGTATACATACCAATTGCCATAATGAAACTATTTTGTTGCTTCGCGGTGGTTACGCCCTGCTGTACTACTTCAAGAGGCAACTGACTCGTTGCCTGTGCAACCCTATTTTGAACGTTAACGGCAGCTTGGTCAGCATTTGTACCGAGTTTAAAGAAAATTGTAATGGCTAACGTACCGTCGTTACTGGCTGTTGAGCTCATGTAAGTCATGTTCTCCACACCATTTATTGATTCTTCCAGTGATGGTGCAACAGATCGCAAAACTGTTTCTGCGTTTGCCCCAGGATAAACGGCCGTTACCAAAACCGATGGTGGCGCAATATCAGGAAACTGTTGTAAAGGCAATTTTGTAAGTCCAAGTACACCTAATATCACCAGTAATATGGAGATAACAGTTGCCAGTACGGGTCTTTGTATAAATATTTTGAACATTTTCGTAAAATTATTTTTTGTTAGTTATTTGAGCAAATTTAGCAGCTGGTTTCTCAGGCTGAATGAGTTGTCCTTCCTGAAGTTTATCGATACCGCTTAATACGATTTGGTCGCCTGATTTTAGGCCGTCTTTGATAAGATAGTCCGTACCGCTTTTACCGATAACCGTGATTGGCATTTTGTTAACCTTGTTTTCCTTGTTTAGGGTAAAAACGAAAACTTTATCCTGCATTTCTATCGTGGCGGATTGAGGAACCAAAATAGCATCGTTATGTTGAATACCTAAACGAATTTTGCCCGTATTTCCTGAGCGTAAAGTACCACTTGGATTAGGGAACGTGGCTCTGACGGTAATTGCTCCGGTATTTTTATCGAATTGTCCATCGACCATATCAATTTTTCCCAGTTCAGAATACGCATTATCGTCTGCCAGGATCAAAGAAACGGGCGGCATTATTTTTATTTTGTCATTGATTGTATTTCCGGAATATTGTGCTTTGAAATTGATAAAATCAGTTTCCCCTAAAGAGAAATAGGCATAGACTTCATGAACATCCGAAAGTTTTGTCAATGGTTCGATATCCGCTGCCGAAACTAAGCTTCCCTGTTTTTTTGGCAGTCTTCCGATATAGCCGCTTACCGGAGCTATAACAGTAGTGTAGCTCAAATTAATTTTTGCAGATTCTACCAGTGCTTTTGCCTGGTCCAAATTTGCTAAAGCAATTCGGTGTGATGCTTTTGCAGATTTCAGTTGGTAATCAGAAACCACTTTGTTTACCACAAGCGGAGTTAGTTTGTCAATTTCCAATTGTGCATTAATCAGCGCTGCTTGGGTACCATGAAGGTTTGCCAATGCATTGTTAAGTTGTTCACGGAAAGGACGTTCGTTTATTTTAAACAAAGACTGTCCTTTTTTAACATAAGCACCTTCATCTATAAAAACTTTTTCAAGATTACCGCTTACCTGAGGACGGATTTCCACATCAATGGTCCCTTGAATTGAAGCTGGATATTCAGCATCTGTGATAGTAGTTGCACTTTTGATGGCATAAATAGGTAATAGTGGGGCTGAAGCGGCAGGGGCCTGAGATTTATCCGAACATCCTGTTACAACTAAAGCAACAATGATACTAGCTAAGATTGTATTTTTCATTTTAGTCTTGATTTTAATTTGTTGAAAATTTGATTTATTTAAATTTGGTTTTGTATTAATTTCTCTTATATATTTATTTGTATTAAATTATTTAACATCGTTAAGTTAGTTGACGAAAAAATCCCTATAATTATCCCTTCCAATTACAAAATATATAATTGGCATTAAATTATTTATCGTCGTTAAGTAAAATAGTAAAAAAAAACTTTTTGGACTGTATTACTAGATTAAATTATTTATCACTGTTAAGTGATACTTAAATTTTTTTTGTTATTGTATTGATTTAATAATTCCGCCAATAGCATCTTTCAAAATCTGTGTATTAATCGTTTCTAATATTTCACTTTTATTAATTATATTGATTGAAATTAAACCGTGAATCACAGAAAAGAAAGTAAAATATTTTTGTTTTATCACTTCTTGCGATGGATTGTTTTTTTTCATTATTTCAGCGATAACAGCAGTAAATAATTTGTAAGGCCCTTGAGCTAGAGAGCATTGTTCGGAGCAACAGCTCATCTGTACACCAAACATTACCTGATACATTTCGGTATCAGTAAATGCAAAATCCCAATACGCCATCCACATCGCTTCAAGTTGTTCTTCAGGAGTTTCGTATTTATTTTTAGCCTTTTCAAGTTCAATTACCAACTTTATGAAACCTCTGGTGGTCAGCTCTTGTAATATGGCCTCTTTGTTAGAAAAATATTCGTAAATAATGGGTGCGGTATATTCGATTTTATCGGCAATTTTTCGCATACTTAGACCTTGCCATCCATCTTCTTTTACAATAGTATAGGCAGCATCCAGAATATTTTTTCTGGTTTCTTCTTTTTGTCTTAATATACGATCTTTACTTGCCATTTTATTTTTGGTATTAAATTGTTTAACACCGTTAGGCAAATGTATGGCTATTTTTAAAATTAAAACAATTCTTTCATAGTTTTTTCCTATTGTTATATATAAAAATTTAGTTTTAGGTTTTCTGGAAAAAAGGAAAGAAAGGTGTAAGCCCACTTTAGTAGTAGTTTTTGCAGGGCCAAATGGTGTATCTGATCGTCTGAAAAAAGCAGACTCTCTTGTTTTTATTTATTTTATTAATTGAGCTGTAGTTACTGATTTGTGTTGTTTTTAAGGATGTTTAGTCGTAAAAACAGGAGGTATGTGAGACAAAATAGACCTTTGAAAAATAGCTGTTCTAATTAAATAAGTATAAAATTTAAGCGTTGCATTTTCACAAATTGTTATTAATGCGAATCAAGGGTTGAAAAGCAGTGGTATAGTTAAATAACAAGAAATATCTTTCAAAATATTTGTTTTAAAGTCTGAAAATCAGTACGTTTAAGGTGTATTCGAAGCACTTTTAAACATATGATTATTCAGACTAAAGCCGTAAAATTAATACAAATCTATTCAACAATTTGTGAACAATTTGAAAAAGATTTAAAATACACATGTCAGCGATTCAGCAATAACGACAAGCAAGATTTAACAGATCAAGAAATTGTGACAATTTACTTATTTGCATTAGAAGAGGAACGGCGAATTACCGTAACGCAAATCCATCGATTCGCTGCCGAATATTTGTATTCCTGGTTTCCAAAACTTGGTACTTATTCTGCGTTTTCTAATCGACTGAACCGATTATCAGAAACTTTCAGAGAATTGGTAACTAGCTTGATTACAGACAACTATCCTGAGGATTGTTTTTTTGATCAGAGCTTGTTGGACTCAATGCCGATTATAACCTGTTCTGGAAAGCGTTGCGGAAAAGTTGCCAAAGACATTACAGATAAAGGATATTGTTCTACAAAAAGCATGTATTACTATGGAGTTAAACTTCATTCATTAGCTTTTAGACGAGAAAACAAAATTCCTTTTCCCGAGGAGATACAAATTACCCCGGCATCTGTCAATGATTTAACCGTATTCAAAGAGGTATGGTCAACGAAAGAAGATAGATTCTTTTTTGGCGATAAAATCTATCAAAACAAAGAATTTTTCTCTGATTTTGAGAAAGAAAAAAACTCTGTAATGATGACCCCTGTTAAAGCAGTAAAAGGAGAATGTCAAGAAATTAGAAATAGAGACAAAGCTTCAAACGACCTGTATTCAACCGCAGTATCAAGGGTTAGACAACCTATTGAATCCCTTTTCAATTGGTTAATTGAAAAAACCAATATTCAAAGAGCATGCAAAGTTAGATCCACAAAAGGCTTGTTAGTACATCTGTTTGGAAAGATAGCAGCTGCCTTTATAAACTTAATTTTTTAACCCTTGATTCGCATTATTAGTAATAAATTTCAAAACTTTTTGATTTAACCCCAATACTTATGGGGTTTACAGGCTATAAGCTACAGATTTGAGCAAAATAATACGAATAATACAAACAAACGTTCATCCAGTGCTTCAATTTGAATTAAAGCTTTTCATAATCTGCAGGACTATCTTTTTTAAAGAACATATTAACCACTGGTTCCTACGCAGGTTTCTGCTGTTGTTTCGGAAACGATAAAACGTAGCTGTTACGTGTTGGAATTTTATTTTATTATGTTTAAGTATTGAAAGATAGATTTTGTAATTTCTTTTCTGCAGTTTCCAAAAAAAGAGCTATTGGATTTTCTGCCCTGTGTTAGCTGTGTCGCAAAAAAATAAGTTCCGTTTTCATTCTCTAAATAGCCAACCCACCAGCCTGTATTAATTCCTTTTTCCTTTGTCCAACCAGTTTTTGCATGAATAGTGTAGTCTTTTTTTTGTTCAGTTATCACTATCTTTTTTACTATTTGGATGTTTTGTTTTGAGAATGGTAGCTTTTCTTCGTAAAGCTTTTTGATAAACTCTACCTGATTAATAGGTGAAATAGCAAAATTACCAAAATTCCAAAAATCATCGTCTTTTTGAGAAAGGTTAAGATTTCCATAATTACAAATGGTCAAATATTTTTTATAATTTTTTTTGCCAATTTTTTTGCTAGTTCAACAAATACCCAACCTACCGAAGTTATAAAAGCCTCTTTGGCGGTCATACTGTGATAAATTTCGGGTCTTGAACCATATTTGATTGTGTCTGCTCTTCCTTCCCATTTTACTATATCATTCTCGCTTAAGATTGTCTTTGTTTCTAATGCAATAAGCAGGTTAATAATTTTGAAGGTAGATGCGGGCAGCATCTCCTTCGTTGCACCAACTTTGTCGGATAAAATCCATTTATGGCTGTGATTGTCATAAATCGCAATTGAACCCTTTACGTTGCAGTTGTCAAAATATTTTTTTAAATCTTCACGTAACACAATAGCGTCCCTGCTTGATGCAATTGAATTGTTGCTCGAGCCTTTGTTTGCACAAGACAAAATAAGTCCAATAAATAAGATCCCTATAATTAATTGTCTAAATTTCATTATTATACTACTGTCTTTTCGATATCATATGAAAAGTGGTGACTTTGTAACAAGTGCACTTTCGCATAGTGCAGGAACATGGGTTCCGTTTAACACCGCTTCATTGTTGGTCTTTCAGGCTTGGCGAAGCATTATTAGGCGCTGGCTTATTCATTGTTATCCTTATTTATTGAACTAACTATTGTTTTCATCATTATTCGATATAATCCTGACGATAAAGTGTTATATTTCTGCTTTATTTCTTCGTTTTCGAACCATATATCATTCCAGGAACCCATTCCTCCAAAAACAAAAGCTTTACTTGCGGACATCAATAATTGACGATTTTCAAGAGCATAGTTATCTTGAACAATTAAATCATTGTGGTAAAAACCAGTTTCTGGGCTTTTACTTTCAAGTGTTTTTTTTGCCTTTTCAAATATTTCACCCCAATTTTCAGCTGTTTCTTTAAATGCAAATTCAGCAATTTGTTCAAGGATAGTTCTTAATTTTTCTCTTACATCTCTTAAATCAAATTGTAGATTAATAGTTGGTTGTTTAGCAACTGCTTTTCGATAAGTTACAATCCATGGTTTATCTTTTAAGATTTTATCATGGGTCCAATTGCTTAACCAAAAATCAGAGTAGTTATCGTAAACACATTCAATAAACCAATTTCCACCTCCAGCTACGAACCCGGCTAATTTATGGTCATCTGATTTCTTTGTGTGGTAATATAGACGAAGTTTATTGCAACCATCTTTTTTTAATACTGTAAACCATTCAGTTGGGGTGTTAGCAACTATAAGTTCCTTTTTTGCAGTAAAAATGTTTTTCTTTCGTATTTGTCTAAAATCCACAGAATTGCAATGTTGGAAGGTGGAATTTTGAAGATTAAAATTAGTTGACTTTCCAGTTCTTAAATATTCGTTTCCATATGATGTTATTGTAATAGTTTGAGCTAATATTCCTGTCATTTTTTTTCCGTATTTTTTTTCTGCATGCACCCAGCATCCCGCTACTGAAAGAGGTTTTGGGACTAAATTATACCTATTGTTAAGATTTACCAAAACTACCAGATACAAATTTATTTTCCCATTAAGCCGATTGCCAAGATCAATTGTAACAGCTTATTGATAGTAGGTTTTTGTTTCATTGTTGTCGCCACAAAATAGGAGCGACCACTGATATCGATTCCAACAGCAAGTTGATAATTTCCATTGCAATAATGGTTTTCATTTTTTATACTTTCTAATTTTTTGGATTAATAAATATGCTCAAAGAGGAAATTATTTCATAAACAAAATATTCTAAACGGGATCAAATAAATGCCATCACTGGGAGCATCAGACGCTTCCCAACCTGATATCCGCTTGGTTTATCCTAGGGAAGCGAGGGGAACGGTGGTGTGAGGGGTACACTCCGTCAATTTCTAACGGAGCTATCTCGATTGTGGCTGGGTTTTTATATAGTCTAGTTTACTGATAACAATTGTGTTTGCCGCTTTGTCATGTAAAGTTTGAACATTTTTACTCGATAATGCAATTAAATAAATTGGAGGAAAAAAACTATAAATTCATTTTACTACATTTCGTATTAATAGTTTCATTGTTGTCGGTAATTTGTCTTCATCCAATTCAGAAACTTTAATTTTTAGTATTAATTTTCCAACTGAAGAGCCTTTTAGTACTATGTCACAGCCTAAAAAATAAATAAAACCAATAAGAGAGAGCAACATGCCAACTTTCAAAGATACTAATGCAAGTATTACAAAATAAATAAATATTATGTCGATTAAATAAGCACCTAATCTTTTTCCAAAAGTTGTAGGACTCATGCCTAAATAGTTACCCGAAAAATTATTGCCTAACGGATTTTCCGGGCTATATTCATCTTTAGAAAGTACTGTGCCTGGTACATATTAAGCAATAATCACATTCTAAACCATCTCCTAAGTTGTCCGTTGGAATTAAGGGAATAAAAAAAATGTGGAAATGCTTTTTAAATCTCTTTAACGTGTAATTTTGTTTATTTTGACAGTTTGGGCAATTAAATTCTCCAGTTTTAATAACCGATGGGATTGTTTTTGTTCCGAAAATAATCATAGTTGAAAAATTAAGTTAATAGTTTAAATTGATTTTTAAGGATTGTTTGTCAGTTCGTCTGAAAAGCTCCAAAGGTGCCTGACATGAGTTAATCAGAATGTAAATATATGTGATTTAAACTACAATTTTTACGATTTTTATAAAAATGATTCCGGTTCGTCTTTGAATAGAGGAAGCTCTAAAACTCAGGAAAAATGGAGATCAATCTATGCTGGCCATTTATATGGAACTTCCTCCTTCACTTTACGAACAGCGCATTATTTCAATGTTCTTAATAATTGTTCTTTTCTTTTCTTTTCTTTTCTTTTCTTTTCTTTTCGTGTGGCGGATACTACTAGAACATTTTAGTGAGCCATATTTTGCCGTAGTTTTCTTTGTCCTTAAATTCAAGACTGCAAAATTACGTTTTACTTCAATATTTAAACTCATTTCCCTCAAAAAAAACAAAATGGTGCAAGCAATAAACAACAAATCATGTCCATCAATTTATTTAGCGGAAAACTTTTTCACTTTATGATAAACTAGCGCTATTTCTAAAAAAAAAAACCATTTTACAGCCTGTAAAATGGTTTTTTATAATTATTGAATCATCGGTATTAGTATACCAATGGAAAAATACGTTATCTTTTTTATTTTCTCATAGCATATTTAATACCCCCCAATAAATGTTGTAAAAAAAGTGGTTCGCTGTAGCTTTCAACAGTATGCCCTAGAGCCGTGTAAAAAACCCTGCCCCCTTCAAAATTATGATACCATGCCATAGGATGATTGTTATTATTTTTCCCACCTGTATAGGAGGACTCGTCGATTTTTATGAGTACGCTTATTTCGGGATTTATATTTTTAAAATTATACCATTCATCTTTTCTCTCCCATATTGAAGGCAGGTGTTTTGTAGACAGCTGTTTGTTATCTACAACTACCAGCTTGGCTATTTGTTGCTTTGGGTGCGATTCAAAACTTGCTCCAATCATTGCCCCATACCATGGCCAGTTATACTCACAATCTGTTGCGGCATGGACACCTACAAAACCGCCTCCTTTTTTCATGAATTTTTGCAGAGCCAGTTCTTGTTTTTCTCCCAATACTTTACCTGTTGTGCTTAAAAAAATAACGGCCTGATAGCTTTTTAATTTTTCGGTGTTAATATCAAGAGAATCTTCCGTTGCATCCACCAAAAAATTATTTTCAACACCTAGTTTTTTAATGGCATTGATACCTGCCAAAATACTTTCATGTCTATAGCCGTTTGTTTTTGAATAGATAAGTACTTTTTTTTGTTGCGATGGATATTCTTTTTCAGCGTTTTTTTGGAAGGAGGCTAAAAGAAATAGGAAGGTGCAACTGCTGACCGAAACAGCAATATATGATAAAAAAATATTTTTTTTTGTTCTGAATGTGTTCATGTTTAAAAGAAATTTATAATAATCATTTGTAATTGTTTTTTAAAATAAGGCTAGGTATGTTCTGTTTATGACAAATTCCCGTCGTATTTATCCGGAGTACATAATACAGGGCCTATGTGGCATCTTTTTCGGAAGTGCAATAACCCGGAAGTGTTATTTGTTTCATCATTTGTAAAATAAGGAGTAGGTCTTTTGTCATTGCAAATTTTTCCATTCTGGTTTTTTAATACGTTAAGTACTTATTTCATCGTTATTGTTTTATAAAAATAGATAAATTAGTGAAACAAATACATCCTAAGAGATTGTATTTTAAAATTAATTTCAGATTGCATGCCCTAAACACAATTTAAATTTGCTTTTACTATTTGTTTAAAACTACTAGGAAATCCTTTATGTTTGCTTTTAACTAATATAATTTTTTTTAAAGATAAAATAGTTAAACTGACAATAATTTTCTCTGATTAGTAACCATGTTAGCAATTTGCTTCTTTTTTTTCCTGTTTATAATGATGTCTCTGTCGAATGGAAACAGCAGGTTAATGTGGGAAAAACTAAAACAGTGAAGCTTGTTGTCAATGATCAATTACTTTCATTTTAAAACGATAATTTGGAATACAAATCGGAACCTGGAGTGATTTGATGATTGGCTCCTGATCTGATGCTATTAGAGTCAAAAATTCCTTTGAATTGCTAAAATATAATTATATTGCTATAAAAACGGCCTCCACGGTTAAACTACAAATAAATCAAATTATTATTTAGAATGAAAAAAATCCTGACAAATCTTACCACCTGGGTTTTAATAGCCATAATTTCGGGAGCAATTTTAGGCCATTTTATGCCTGAAACGGCAACAAAAATGCAGTTATTAGGTACTTATTTTATAAATGTTGTAAAAATATTTATCAACCCCATAATATTCCTGACAATTTCTCTAGGAATTAGTGGGATGGGAAGTCTAAAACAAGTTGGAAGAGTTGGTGGAAAAGCGTTATTATACTTTGAAATTGTTACTACGATTGCTCTTTTAATTGGGGTTGCGGTTACTTGGATTATTCAACCGGGGAGCGGAGTTGCAACTGTTGTTGCCCAAAATGAAGAAATTTCAAAGTACACAACCGGTGCAGAAAGTTTTAATTTATTAAATTTTTTAAAAAGCAATTTAACAATCCAAGTGCTATTGTTCTCTATCTTTTTTGGGATTTTTCTAAATAAATATAAGAACAGCGACCACATTAAAAACGTTCTTACTTTTTCATCAAGATATGTGTTTAAAGCACTTCATTTTGTAATGTTTTTTGCTCCAATTGGTGCTTTCGGCGGAATTGCTTACACCATTGGGAAATTCGGAATTGCGACTATGATTCCGTTAGCAAAACTGATGCTTACGGTTTATATCACAATGGCATTATTCGTTTTCGTTGTATTGGGGTCTATGCTTCGCTATTATAATGTCAGTATACTGCAATTTTTAAATTATATAAAAGAAGAGTTATTAATCGTTTTAGGAACTTCATCATCAGAATCGGCATTACCCTCTTTAATGGAGAAATTAGAAAAAATGGGTTGCTCCAAGTCGGTAGTCGGATTGGTTGTTCCTGCAGGTTATTCCTTTAATTTAGACGGAACAACAATTTATTTGTCAATGGCAGTTTTGTTTTTGGCGCAAGTTTATAATATCGATTTGAGCTGGGGACAAATGGGAACCATTATAGGAGTTCTTATGATAACATCCAAAGGAGCTGCCGGAGTTACAGGTAGCGGCTTTATAGTCCTGGCATCAGCACTTTCAGCCGTAAAAGTTATTCCTATCGAAGGATTGGCTTTGCTTCTTGGAGTTGACCGTTTTATGAGTGAAGCACGATCAATCACTAATTTTATAGGAAATGGAGTGGCCACAATTTTTTTATCAAATAATGAACAAGAATTTGACAGGGAAAAAATGAAAGCAGCATTTTCAAAAGAAGCGTATGAATACAACATAAATGAATTATGATTGATCAAAGACCGATGCGGTGCTTTTAATTGGGTAAGAATAAGGATTACTATTTAATATTTAGTGAATCGAAAAAATTTAAATTTAAAATTTTGTACCAAAAAAAAATCGGTACTCCAGATGAAATAAAACATTGAATTTACAGACTTTGTGAAAAATAGTAATTTTAATAAACAGAAAAAACAGCAAAATGTGTTTTGGAATTTATTGTAACTAATACGGAAACAGCCATGAGTACTACATTGACATCCTCAAACCTCCTTTACTTTACCGAGTACGGATCAGGATCACCGCTTTTGCTGGTGCATGGGCTAATGGTTACTGGTGAGATGTTCGAGCCGGTCATCGAGCATTTTGCAAATCGACATCGCGTAATCGTTCCCGATTTGCGCGGCCACGGTCAGAGTCGTGGACTTCCACCTCCGTATACGGCTGCGCAGCTCGCAGCGGATCTATCGCACCTGCTCGACCATCTGGGTATTGATTCTGTCACTGTGCTTGGCTACTCACAGGGCGGCGCGATTGCACAACAAATGGTCCTCGATTATCCTGAGAGGTGCAATCACCTCTTACTCGCCTGCACCTACGCCTTCAACATGGCGTCCTTTCGCGAAAAGCTCGAAGGACATATTGTGCCGCTTCTCATCTGTGTTCTAGGTATGAGGCGATTCGCTAAGTTTATCATCTCACAGGGCTTGCAGCAGCTTGACAAAGAACGAGCTGACTGGGTGGTTGGGCTCATCGCGGATCAGGACCGCAAATTGATGGTAGTTGCGTGGAAGGAAACGATGGCATTCGACAGTAGACGTCACCTGGCAGAGATCAAATGTCCGACGCTCGTCATCGCCGCTTTGAATGATAAGGCAGTTCCGCTCCGCCACGCAAAGATGCTCCATGAAGGTATCACAGGTTCACAGCTTGTCATCGTGGATCAAGCGAACCACGCACTCATTTGGACGCACTCGAACGAGTTCATGCGATTAGTGGACAAATTCCTCTCATCATGATGGCGTAGGACCCTTAATTGTCAGAAAAGGGGACTATTCTAAAACATTTCAAACCGATTTACCTTTAGGAACTACGTTTAAACCTTATTCATCGGTAGCATAAAGTTTGCAAAGTAACTTTTGATTTTTATTATTTTTATTATTTTTATTTATCAGTATAATATACTTTTTAGTATATTTACAATCTAATTATAAGGCAGAATGCTTACAAAGGCGGAAAAAACAAAACAATTCATACTCGAAAGTGCAGTGCCACTGTACAACGAGAAAGGTATTTCGGGAGTGAACATCGATGATGTCCTTGAGGCTACCAAACTTACAAAGGGTTGTCTATATGGTCATTTTGAAAATAAGGAAGACTTGTCTGAGCAAGTTATCGACTTGTCGCTTAAGAAGATTTCTGACAAAGTAAGGGCTGCAGTGTCAAAAGGTAAGACAGCAAAGGGTAAAGTATTTGCATTTATTGATTTTTATAAAAATCCTATCGAAACATACATTCCTGGAGGATGTCCAATATTTAATGCTGCTGTAGAGGCTGATGACAATTACCCTGGTATAAAACAAAAAGTAGCAAAAGTGTTTAGAGCCGGTCAGGAAGAAATTACCGCTTTACTTCAAGAAGGAATTAATAATGGTGAATTTTCCGATAATCTCGACCCTGTTGTCTTTGCTTTTAAAATGGTAGCTGCGGTTGAAGGAGGGATGGTAATGTGCAGGGTAATGAATACAACGAAACCCATGTATGGTTTGATTAAAAGTCTAAAGTCGGAGTTAGAGCAATACGCTATGTGATTTTTTGTAGAATAAAATAGACTAAAAAGTATATTATAAAATAGACTAAAAAGTATAAATGTTAAAAAAAAATAGATCTTATAAATAATACAAAAGTTTTTGAGCGGTACACCTTAAAGGATTGAATTAGTTAACCGAGTGATTATGGCTCCTGTGACTGGCGGTCGTTCCAATAACTTAGGATAGGTGGCTACTAAATTAACCAGGGAATGATAGAGTCCTTTACGGATGTTTTAAACAATCCAGATGCGTTACAGGCAGTTGCAAAACATTTCCGTTAATTGTTAAAGGTACAATCATTATCAACAGGGGCTTCAATAGCAGAATAATGGCGATGGAGATCTCGTTTCTTTCGGCGTATCCTTTTAGGCGAACCTGAATATCGTAGGATGGCTCATAACCGATGCATCACTGAACCAGCCGGCCAGGAAGCCTTTTATACACCAGACGAAAAAGGATATAGCAATTATCCGACAATAAATAAATAAATAAATAAATAAATAAATAAATAAATAAATAAATAAATAAAGAGAGCATTTTTAATTTTAATTTATATAATAATGAAAACAACAGGAAATACAGTATTTATCAGTGGCGGAAGCGCCGGAATAGGATTAGCGATTGCTAAAAAACTAAATGCCGCAGGCAACAGGATAATCATCAATGGACGCAATGAAGAACGCCTGCATAACGCGTTAAAACAATTGGATAATGCCGTTTCAATACAAGGTGACCTATCGCTAGAAGCAGATAGAATCCGTATCGCGACGCAACTAAAGGAAAATTATCCTGAGGTGAACATAATCGTTAACAATGCAGGTGCGGCCTTTAGCTATCTGCTGAGTGAAATTTCGAATGCACATGAAAAGGCTGCTATCGAAATGAATACGAACTATTATAGTGTTATCCATTTTACAGAACTTTTACTGCCACATCTGATGCAGAAAGCAGAGGCTGCTATTGTCAACATCTCCTCAATTGCCGTTTTCGGCAGTCACAAATTACTACCAACTTATGGAGCTACCAAAGCTGCCCTACACAGTTACACCGTAGCGTTAAGATATACCTATGAAGAGGAGAAAAATCTTCAGATATACGAAGTATACCCGCCATTGGTAGATACGGAATTTTCAGCAGAAATAGGCGGTGCAAATGGTATTCCACCGGCTGAGGTTGCCGATGAACTTTTTTTGGCACTAGAGAAAGATCAGTTTGACGTCTCGGTGGGCGATTCAAAACAATTTTTCAAACAGGCTTGATAATACAGGTGACTTAGGTTCTTCGTTATAAAAGAAGGAATTACAGGATGCATTTTTTACTGTAATTACTGATACTTTTTTTTCGGAATAAATGTTCTGTACATAGAATAACGAAGGATTTATTTTGAAAATACTTAACTTTATTGCTGCATTTTTGTATCTGTGCCATGCCTAAAAGGCTTTAGTGTTGATTTTAAAAATACTGCCGCTAGGAAGATTTATAAATTTCAAATTTAAAAATACAATGGAAATAAAAGGTAAAACAATATTGATTACTGGAGGTGGTTCTGGCATTGGGTTAGAATCTGCCAGGCAGTTTTTAGCCGAAGGAGCCAACGTAATTATCACAGGTAGAAACGAGGCCAAATTAGATGCGGCAAAAAAAATACTCCCATCACTAATAACTATAAAAAGCGATGTTGAAAATCAAGAGGATGCCTTATCCCTTTTTAATAAAATTGCGTCTTTAGGGGGTATTGATATTTTATACAACAACGCAGGCGTCGGAACCCCCGCACTTAATCTTGCGATTGCAAATGAGCAAATTCTCAAAAATGCAATTTATGAAATGAATGTTAATTATTTCGGGGTTATAAGACTGAATAATCTTTTTATTGAAATGCTGAAATCAAGAAAGGAAAGTGCTATCATCAACACCTCTTCGATTTTGAGCTTGGTACCAGCGTTGGAAGAGCCAACTTATTCTGCCACTAAGGCAGCCTTAAGCTTTTACTCCCAATTACTTAGAAAGAATCTGGAGATACAGGGCAGCAATGTAAAAGTATTTGAGCTGTTGCCTCCGGTTGTAGCAACAGATATGACTGCTCAAAGAAATGATAAGAAAATGACTCCAGAGCAGTTGGTAAAAGCACTTATTTCAGGAGTTAAAAGAGATCGGTTTACCATCCGTGTAGGGGATACAAAATTATTATATATCGTGAGCAGGTTTTTTCCTAAACTAGCTTTCAATTTAGTAAACCCTAAAAAAATATATGCGAGCCTGAAGCAATAAATAAACTTTAAAATAGATAAGATGAAAGCATTTATAATTGATAAGTATAGTAAAAATGAGAGGTTGCAGCTTGCTGACATGCCTGTACCAGAAGTAAAAGATGATGATGTTCTGGTGGATGTTTACGCATCTGGGGCAAATCTTTTAGACTTCAAAATAAAGACAGGAGAATTCAAGCTGATTTTGCCTTATAAACTTCCTTTAATTTTGGGACACGATGTAGCAGGCGTAATTATCAGAGTTGGGAAAAATGTAAAAAAATTCAAAGTTGGCGACGAAGTCTATGCCAGACCAGCCGACCACCGCATTGGTACATTTGCAGAATTCATTGCGATAGATGAAAAAGATGTAGCCCTCAAGCCTAAGAATCTTTCTATGGAAGAAGCGGCATCCATTCCCCTGGTAGCTCTTACTGCCTGGCAGGCTCTGGTTGAAAGAGCACAAATTATAAAAGGGCAAAAAGTGTTTATCCAGGCCGGTTCCGGAGGTGTAGGGACTATTGCAATTCAGCTTGCTAAACATTTAGGGGCTACTGTTGCTACTACCGCAAGTGCGAAAAGTTTCGATTTGGTTAAAGGACTGGGTGCCGATCTGATTATTGATTACAAGAATGAAGATTTTGAAAACCGCTTGAGCAATTACGATGTCGTACTGAACAGTCAGGATAAAAAGACACTTGAAAAATCGTTACGAATACTAAAATCCGGTGGAAAACTTATTTCTATTTCCGGGCCGCCCACTCCTGATTTTGCAAGAGAAATAGATGCGCCCTGGTATGTGAAAATAATCATATCATTAATAAGTGCCGGTATACGCAAAAAAGCAAGGAAACGGAATGTTGACTATTCCTTTTTGTTTATGCGGGCTCAGGGGGAACAGTTAAGCAAAATTACAACACTTATAGAGGCGGGAACAATCAGACCGATTATAGACAAAATCTTTCCTTTTGAAAAAACTAATGATGCACTATCTTATGTAGAAAGTGGACGTACGAAAGGAAAAGTGGTCATCAAAATAAAATAGACCGTGGTCTTGTAGAGAGAACTACATCAAGGTGGATATTCTGGGCAACTATCTTATTCCGTTTTTTTGAGCATGGCACTATTTTTTTTAGTAGACTAATTGTCAGTTGTTTGAATGTTCTGATTTGCAATTGTATACCTATGCTTAGTTTCCAGTATGCAGTGATCTTGGGTTCAATAATCTCCAGTATAACTGATGTGCATATCAAATAAAATTGCGTATAATATCCAAAGTAAAGTATTAATATAAACGAGTTAAAATATTGTTTATCAATGTTTAATTCGTTTTGTTTTGTGATATTTTGTTTTGCTATTTTCCGATGCAATAAGGTAGCTTAACCTATTGAAAGCATTAACTAAGTAGATTTATGATCGACAGCTGCGACAGAACCCTGTTAACTCCAGATATAAAGAATATAAAACTATGATGGTGGTCATTTTAGTTCCTAGTTGCCCAGCCTTAGGTCCTGACAGATGTTTTTTATGGCCAAATATCTTGATAAGCCAAACAATTATAATGTTAAACTTTATGTTCTTTGCTCATATTTTTTTTAAATCAGAAAGTGCTGGTCCATTTATTACTTTGCCTTTATTGGTAAAACGGGAGCCGTGCATTGGACAATCGAATGTTTTTTCGTCGGCATTCCAATGCAGTATCCCTCCTAAGTGAGGACAAACTGCAGAGAAGGCATGAAGATTATTCTGCTGGTCACGATATGCTGCAATCTTTTTCAATCCGAATGAAATAATCCCACCTTCACCCGGTTTTAAATCGTCTATTTTTTTTATATGTTCTGGAGTTAACCAGTCTCCGAATTGCACTACCATATTTCCCACTTCGTGCAAGTAATCACCAGTAGTTTTTAGTGTAATGCGTGAGGGACTGTATATTTTAATCCAGGGATTTTCTTTTCCGGTAATTATGTCGGTGATAATCATTCCGCCAAGTGTTCCATGTGTCATACCGTTACCAGAATCACCTGTTATAATGTAAATGTTATCTTCATCTGGATTCTTGCCAATATACGCCAATGAATCGATAGGTTCCAGTACCTGACCAGACCATTTGAATTCAATAGCCTCAATAGCAGGAAAATGTTTCTTTGTCCATTTTTCCAGTTTGATATAACGATCCTCCTCTTTTATATTCTCGTCGTCTGCCTGTCCAGTACGATGGTCTTCTCCGCCAGCAATCAATAGGTCATATTGCTCATCAAACTCTTCTAAACGAACATAATGATAGGGCTTTACGATCCATTTTGAGCTAGAATCTCCAGTGTCCCACCACAATGCATACGGTAGTTTTCCTTTAGGAACTTTGGCAGCTATCACATAGGTGCGATAAGGCCATTGTTTCGTATGCATTATTACCCAGTCATTGATGGGGGTGTTAGTTGCAACTACAATGTGATTTGCTTTTACTTTAAAACCGTTTGCAATGGCACCATGGGTCGTAATATTTCCTGCTTTTGTCTGTGTATAGATTTCGCCTCCCAATTTTATAAAGGCACTAGCTAATCCTTTAAGATAAAAAAGTATATGAAATTGTCCCTGATCAGCAAATTTAAGACACCACTTTCCTTTTTCAGCTGCAATGGACGGGACCGAATTTAGCATCTCAGTAATAAGTCCGGCACGCTTTGTCGCTTCGTATTCCTTTTCTAATGTTTCCTTGGTATCAGAAGGATGCAAAAACAAATAGCCATCCACTCTTTTAAAATGGCAATTAATTTTATGATGTTTAACGGTATTTGCTATCCATTCAATAGCAGCCATATGACTATTGGCTACTAATTGAGCAGTATGTTCGTCGAAAGTTTTTTCCAATTCAAAATAACGGTCGTCAAGTGCACACGTAATATGAGCAGTAGTTCTTCCTGTTTCACCGCTTGCAATAAATCCGTCTTCAACCAAAATTACTTTACGTCCTTCCTTTGCAAGACAGTAAGCGGTGGTGAGGCCTGCAATACCACCTCCAATAACTAAAATATCAGTATCAATATTCTGGTTTAGTTTCTCAAAAGCAAGCGGCTTTATTGCCGATGAAAACCAATAAGAAAGATTTTCCCCAGAGGTTATAGTGCCATTTTCAGATTCAGTAGCATTTTCAGGAGTTTTCATTTGAGACTTTTTTAATGATGGGTTTTTAATGTGTTTATTTTGAATTACTTAGGAGTCATTGAAAAAATAAATTTACGAAATAAATTTAATATTATGGGAAATTAACTGTAAAGTAAAAACGATTGGGTGTTGGTTAGGATATTGAAATTCAGTAGCTTTAAGTTTTAAAAAAGAGGCAATTGCTGTAGTGGAATACAAGTAAAAATTATTCTAGAGTTGAATTTATCAGTCTATACAAAAGCGCATGGTAGAAAAATTATTCTCAATGATTATACGGACGAAATTAAAATAGAAATCTTTTGAATAATTTGCAGTGTGATTTCTAATAAAAGGCCTTTTGTTTACGTAATTCATTCATAGTGAATAATTAAGTAACTTTGTATGAATGGAATTTAATAATAACTTTTAAAAGAAATAATTATGATAAAAAAATAATTAGAATTTAGGAAGTCACCTTTAGTGTTACTATTGCCTCAAAGTTACTGTCGTAATAAATAGGACACAAATCGAAATAAAACCCTAAAAGAAACGCCAAAAAATATTGTAATGGCAAAGAACAAATTAGGGTAAGCAGGTAATAACTGCTGGTATTGAAATTGAAGTATGAAAACCAGCTAATTTTGCCTTATCAAGGAATGTTTTTGATACCATATGGTGTTATAAAGTAAGAAAAAAAATGGACTTAAAAAATAAATCAAAATGGGAAATTTACTCTATACGATTGCTGTAATATTAGTTGTAATATGGGCAATCAGTTTTTTTGGTGGATTTGTGACAGGAGGGCTAATACATATTTTATTGTTGATTGCTTTAATTGCAGTTATCTTAAGGGTTATTCAAGGGAGACCACCTTTGTAAAGAATCATGTATTATAAGTATGACTATTTTTATAGTAATTAATTAATTATCAATAATTTATATTGTTGTTAAGGTAGTATTGCACAGCATAATTGAATTCTAATAGAACAAAGTAGTAGTTTTTTTGTAGCTATCTTTTTGAAATGGCTAGTGGTGACAAACTGCTTCATTTTTAATGATAAGGGGTTCAATATTTGACGCTACTAAAAAGTATTTTTTTGTAAAAGTATTCTCTGTTTTTAATTTTGTTATTATTGTTTGATGAAGGGAAATCTATTTCTAAAATTATAATGATTTTAGGTTTAATTTATCTTTGAATATAAAAAATGCCGCTCTGTATAGTAACAGTTGCGGCATTTAAAAAAATCTAAAAAAGTCTTTATGTTGCTTCTAAGAATTTTTATAACACAAATACACTATGCAAATTGATTTTTGCTTATTCAATTTCAAATATAACTCCGTTTGATTTTCAATGGTCTTGTAATGTTTACGTGTTTTTTGAAATGTTTTTTTAACAGTTAGCCTCGCCACTAAATAATTTATTGTAGATTCTGCTCCTTGATTCAAGTTGATGTCAGTTTCTTTCAGTCCATCATAACATCCGCTAGCTTCAGGGATTTTTCCAATAACAGATTCCGGGTGGATATACAAATGGTATAATATTTTATTTTTAGTTATATTTCCAATACCTGAAAAGATATGCTGTTCTAAAAGTGCATCACAAACCATTTTATTTGGTATTTCCTTGAGTTTCGTTTTGGCATTTTTAGAGTTCCAGTTCTCATTTATAACATCTTCATTCCAATCGTATTGCGTATTTATGTCACAGTCTAAAATTTTTATGTCACAGAAATATAAATTCAATTCGCCATTTTTGAATGTAAGATTTAAACGAACGGGTAAATCAAGAGGGAAATTAATAAATCTAAAACGAATTGATTTTTGTAATGCAAAAGGAAATAATCGCTTACATTTACATTACAATTTCCGTTTGAAAATGGATGATGTTTTGAAAAGGTGAACCAGTTCCTAAATGCTGTCAAGGATCCTAAGGATAAGTGGCTTGCAATAATGACGGAAGACCATGTCCGACATACTAAAAAAAGGAGACCTTTTTAAAGGGTCTCCGATTGTAGATTCTGATTTACCATTTATCAACTCATACTGCTAAGTATGAAATGACTATTTGAATCAGCTTTTCTTTTCAGATAGTTTTACTCAAGTGATGAATCAAAACCACAGTCAAATATACAATTTACTTTTGCCATAATTATTGTAAACTATTGGTTTAACGAATCATTAACTCTGATATGTAAAAATCTTAAACTATTGCTGCTTTTTATTTCTTCCTTTCTTTTTTCAATAGTATTTTGGTAGTTTTTTTCAAAATTCTATAATGATGTTTAAAATAAAAAACAATTTCTGTTGGATTGTTTCAAAAACGAATTTTTAGATCTTATGAAAAAAGAGAAAATTGCATCCCTAACTATATTTGAGATATGGAAGGGTATGAAATTATGGGATTTATTATGATTTGTTTTTTAGATCTTGAGAGCTATGATTTATAAGTTTAGGAAAACCGTTTTATTTTTTTTAGAACTGTTGTTTAGAAAATAATATAGACAGCGTATTATTACACTGAGTTATTAAAGCTCCCCCCGAAAAAGTATTCGTGCGTTTATCACCGTTTATCAAATGGAGAATTCTAAACGGATTAGGATTTGCAGCCTTTGAATTTTAATCTTTTTCTATGCTTATTCGATAAGATAGTATCGTTAAAACTAATGTTAACGGTGTGAATAGGAATGTTTCGATGTTTGTTTTTGCAAATAAATTTCCAATTGTATTAAATACAAATAGCAGTGCGAAAAACCGGATGCTATAATTTAGTATTTTGATGGGAATGTTAATTTTTAATAATTTTCCTCTTATTGCTATCACAGTAATTATTATCAAATTTATTAAAATTGAAAATATTTCAATTTGGCGTATTTCCATTTGATTTTTAAAATTTCCACCCCAAACTATATTATATGGAATTATTTGGCTCAGTATCGAAAGGTGAAATATTATAATCATTCCGAGAATAATTAAAATTGCAAATATTGAAAATTTAAAAGATATTTTATTAAGCATAAATCGTATTTAGTTAAATTTATTTTTATCATTTCTAATCTTATTCCGGTTAAAATGGACACCTATTCTATCTAACTTATTATAAGGAATTATATAACATACTTATTTTCACAATAATATATTGCCTAATTCTTCAGAGAAACCATCTATTCAGTTGTTTTTAAGTTATACCTAATTCTTCAAATGAAATGTTTGAGTTTTTCATCATTCGTTTGACGGCA
>NZ_JBLVPW010000022.1:0-65102 GCF_048286715.1 Flavobacterium kochi | reverse complement strand
AAAAGTAACCCCTTTATTCAGTTATTCAAGCTTTTTTAAACACTTTTTTTAACATTTTCTTAATCTAAGGTTTAACTCCCTGAAAACGCGTTTCTTAGAAATCAAAGTTTTTTAAACCCCACCCTTCCCCATCCACCTAATGCGCAGGTTCTGGACAATAGTGATCGCAGACCTTATCATTCGTCCAACAAAACACAGGACTTTCGCCAGTGACTTCCCTCCTATATATAGCTATGAAATAAAGCGCAAGGACTGGTAAAGATTTCTCCTGTGCCGAAAGGGCAAAATCCATGCAACAATACCATTTTAAGGACAACAGTCCAAAACCTGCGCATAAATTCAGGCTGTACTCCTTCAGAAAAACAACAGGATTAATGATTTTAACCTGCTGCCCTGCGGACAGTAGCGCAAAGTCCACAGTAAAATGGATTTTTCGAGGGTCCGAACCCACAGCCTCCGGCTCAATATGAAAAAAGAGGCAACTACCTAAACTAGATAATTGCCTCTTTTGTTATAATAGGGAATACCCAAATAGTATTTTAATCGAAACGTATGGCTTTGACTGGTGAAATTTTGGTTATTATATATGAAGGAATTAGCAATACCAGAAAACAAACGGTGACCGTGAGTAGATTTAACAAAAGTATGTATCCCCAATTTAGATAGACCGGCGCTTGATTTACATAATAGTTTTCGGGATTCAACTGGATTATCCCGAATTGCTGCTGGATTAGCAATAAGGAGATCCCTATTAGATTTCCCCAGAACAACCCTCTTACTATAAGGTAAAAGGCATTATAGAGAAATATTTTCCGGACAGACCAATTATTAGCACCTAACGCTTTGAGTATCCCTATCATTTGGGTTCGTTCGAGTATTAACACTAAAAGCGCAACGACCATGTTAATGGTAGCAACAAGTATCATTACTACTAAGATAACGATGATATTGAAATCGAATAGCTGAAGCCACTCGAATATGTAACTGTATTTTTCAATTATAGTTTTAGTATCAAGTGTGGATGATGTTTGTTCATATACTTGTTCGCCTATTGGTTTAATATTATCAAAATCATTTACGAAAACTTCGAAAGCACCTACTTGATCTGGGGTCCATTTATTAATACGCTGTATGTGGCGAATGTCACCTATCACATAGGTCGCATCGAATTCCTGAAAACCAGAGTTAAAAATTCCTGTGATTTTAAATCTTCGGATGTTGGGTAATTGGTTTTGACTTTCTTTTATAAAGAATGTATTAAAGGAATCGCCTACTTTTAGATTCAATCTATTTGCAAGAAATTGCGATATCAATACTTCTTGATTGACATTTTTTGAAAAATCAGGAAGTTTTCCGGAAACCAAATACTCCTTTATATTATCCCACCTATAATCGCTACCCACCCCTTTGAAGATGACCCCCTCAAAAGCGCTTTCCGTTCTGATAATTCCTGCTTTACTGGCGATTGCCTGAATGTGGTCCACCCCAGGAACAGTAGTGAACTTTGGATAAAAATCCTGTTTTTTAGAAATTGGAACTAACGTAACTTCGGATTGATTGTTATCATAATTGGAAATAATTATATGTCCGTTAAACGCAGCAACTTTTTCCCGTATTTTCTGTTGCAGCCCGATTCCTGTTGCTACCGAAACAATCATCATAATCATTCCAATGGCAATTGCCGAAATTGCAATTTTTATAATTGGTGCAGATATGCTACTTTTATAATCTTTAGCAGTTATGAGCCGTTTGGCTATGAAATATTCTAAATTCAATTTGATATGGTATCTAATTCGGTTTTACTCCGTTTGCTTGCTTTCGCTCGGGTCAAAAATACGGTTTTATTCTTGGTTTTGATTATTTTTTCAAGCGCTTGTTCTGCCAGGAAAATACAAGAGAAAGAAAAGAAAAAAGACAATTCACAAGAAATAAAAACCAATTCTGTCACAGCGATTGAAACCGGAGCTGATAATTATGACAAGTACCTTCCTCTGCTAAAGGATAAAAAGATTGGAATTGTCACAAATCAAACTGGAATTCTATCCAACAAAACCCATTTGGCTGATTTCCTCCTTTCAAAAAACATCAGGATTCAAACCATTTTCGCACCCGAACACGGTTTTCGCGGAACCGCTGATGCAGGCGAACATGTAATTGATGGAAAGGATTCAAAAACGGGACTCCCGATTATTTCATTGTATGGCGACAACAAAAAACCAAAATCAGACCAATTAGCAGGTATTGACATACTGGTTTTTGATTTACAAGATGTGGGTGCTCGATTTTATACTTATATTTCTTCGTTGCATTATATTATGGAGGCTTGCGCGGAAAACAATATTCCGCTTTTAATTCTCGACAGACCAAACCCTAACGGAAGTATTGTTGACGGACCCATTTTAGAAAAAGCCTTTTCAAGTTTTGTGGGCATGCATACCGTTCCTTTGCTTCATGGAATGACAATTGGCGAATACGCTCAAATGATAAATGGCGAGCAATGGCTGAAGAACGGTGTAAAATGTAAATTGACCGTCATCCCCTGCAGTAACTATAATCGAAAAATGAACTATAACTTACCTGTAAAACCTTCACCGAATCTTCCGAACGATCAAGCCGTGAATTTATATGCGAGTTTGTGCCTTTTTGAGGGAACGAATGTAAGTGTGGGGCGCGGAACGGAAAAACAATTCCAAATTTATGGCTCTCCCTATCTACCAAAAAGCAGTTTCAGTTTTATTCCAAAACCAAATCTAGGCGCACAAAATCCGGTTTACAATGGCATTGAATGCTATGGAGAAGATTTATCAACACATGCAAGAGTACGTAAACTAGAATTAAAGTGGTTAATTAAAGCCTATCAAACCACAACCGACAAATCAAAATTCTTCAATCCCTTTTTTGTAAAACTTGCTGGAACTAAAAAACTGCAAGAGCAAATTCAAGCTGGAACTTCGGAAGAGAAAATTAGACAGAGCTGGAAGAAAGGACTTGAAGATTTTATAAAATTGAGAGCTAAATATTTGATTTACTAAAAAAAATAAAGGAACAACACGAAAGACCTGTTTTTAGATTAATTATAGAGGCAGTTTTTTCTTCATTTCCTCTACTATATTAAAAGCTGCCGGACATATAGCAACATTTTTCAATGTTAGGTCTGTAATTTGTTGAAACTTTTTTCTATCCGTATGCGGGAATTCTCTACATGCTTTGGGCCTAACGTCATAAATCATGCAGGCATTTTCATTATCGAGAAAAGTACATGGTACACTTTGCAATACATAATCCCTATCTTCGTCGATGCGAAGGTATTGTTCAATAAATTGTTGTGGCTTTTGTCGCAGGTATTTTGAAACACGCTCAATGTCGGCGTCCGTAAATAAAGGCCCTGTAGTTTTGCAACAATTAGCACACTTTAAACAATCCGTTTTCTTGAATTCGGCATCATGTAAATCCTGCATCACATAATCTAAATTCTTTGGCGTCTTCTTTTTCAGCTTATCGAAATACTTTTTATTTTCGATATGCTTATCTTTGGCTTCTTTAGGAAGATTGTTTAAAATAGCGTTCATTCGTAGATTTGTTTATTCGGTTATTCGATAAAACATTCCGCGAAATTACTTAAAACAAATCAACAAATAACTAAATTAACACATCAACTATAATGAAAGATCTTTTCGGCAAAGCCATACTTGATTTCCAAACCAATAATTCACCGGAGGATTTAATTACAGAAACAACCATCTCCGAAGAAGACGAAATGAGTGTTGCCTATTTGTTCCGTTCTTACGATGAAATGCCACAAATGGAAAAAAAAGCGTTACAACTTGCCAAAGGTAAAATTCTGGATGTAGGTTGCGGTGCAGGAAGCCATAGTTTATCTTTACAAAACGAACGCAATTTAGACGTAAGTTCTATTGACATTTCACCGAATGCCATTCAAGCCTGCACACTTCGTGGACTTAAAAAAGCAAAAGTTCAGGATGTGATGACCTTAGAAAATGAAAAATACGACACCATACTCCTCTTGATGAATGGTGCCGGAATGTGTGGCAAACTCAAAAACATACCAACGTTCCTTTTAAAGCTAAAATCATTATTGAATCCTGGCGGACAAATTCTATTGGATAGTTCTGATATAATTTATATGTTTGACGATGATGAAGACGGCGGAAAGTGGATTCCCTCCCAAAATGAATATTACGGAGAAATCGTTTTTAACATTTCATACAAAGGCGAAAAAGAAAAACCATTTGACTGGATGTTTATTGATTATAATACTTTGCAAAATGCTGCTTTAGATAATGGACTTCAATGTGAGTTGATCCTTGAAGGGGAGCATTTTGATTATTTAGCGAAACTTTCAATTTAAAAAACACAGTAACACTAATTAATTTATGGAAAATTCAGCATTGGAAAAATTACGTTATCCTATTGGAAAATTCATGGCCCCAGAAAGCTATTCAAGCGAGTACCTCACTACTAAAATAGCAGCAATCGCTAGTTTTCCAGAACGACTAAAAAAAGAAGTGAGTCATCTAACTGAGGAACAACTCGACACACCCTATCGCCAGGATGGCTGGACGATTCGTCAGGTAATACATCATTGTGCTGATAGCCATATGAATTGTTTTATAAGAATCAAATGGACACTGACCGAAGACAAACCAGTAATAAAACCCTATTATGAAGACCGTTGGGCAGCATTGCATGACAATATAACAATGCCAATCCAACCTACTCTTTCTTTCCTGGAAGGTTTACACTATCGTTTAGCTTATTTAATGAATCATCTTTCTCAAGCGGACTTAGAAAAATCATTTATACATCCCGAGCACAACACCTCATTTCAATTGAAAGAAATAATTGGAACTTATGCCTGGCACGGAAACCACCACTTAGCACACATCACCGAATTGAAAAAACAAAAAGGCTGGTAGAGTTTTAGTGGCTGTCTACTTCGTTCGTGACCCGAATTGCAAGCCATCCCCTTCCTGAAAATTGGCCATCAATTCTAATTAACTTAAAACCCCAAACTGCAAAATCTGCAGTTTGGGGTTTTAAGTTTTAAGGGATATTTAAATATTTGTGTGTTTGAAGAGAAACACGCCATTTTGGATTATTCATTACATAATCTACAATCAATGGGGTCATCTCTTCTTTTTTACTCCATTCTGGTTGAAGAAATAAAATGGCATTAGCATTAACTTTTTCAGCTTGCTCTTCGGCAAAAATAAAATCATGTTTATTGTAAATGATTACTTTCAACTCATGTGCATTATCATAAACAGTCTGTGTTGGTAATTTATTTTTCTTTGGTGATAAACAAATCCAATCCCAAACTCCCGTTAATGGATAGGCCCCTGAAGTTTCTATATGAACTTTTCTGTTGTTTTCTTTAAGTTTTTGAGTTAGTAAGCTCATATCCCACATTAGAGGTTCTCCACCAGTAACGACAACAGTTTCTGAATACTTGCTTGCATTTGAAACAATCAAATCAAGCGCAGTAGGAGGATGTAATTCAGCATTCCAACTCTCTTTAACATCACACCAATGACAACCTACATCACATCCGCCAATTCTAATAAAATACGCTGCAGTCCCTGTATGAAATCCTTCTCCCTGAATGGTATAGAATTCTTCCATCAGTGGAAGCATAGCGCCTTTATTGACTTCTAATTGTATTTCTTTTGATAACATTATTTAATTTTAAAGTGCAAAGATAGTTAATTAGAAAATGAGTTGATTTTATATTTGGGAAATGCTTGTTGAAAATTACCAATACCCCTTGCGCCCGACAAAAGCGACCTCTTCTTGTATGGCATTTCTTTCACCCTAAAAAAATGCAGCGAATAGTGAAACTGATCAACTGGCGAATAGTAACGACTGTTGCTAAAACAAAAAAACCGATAGCTCTTTGGAAGCTATCGGTTTTAGTATTTAAAAAACGTTGTCTATTTCAAAGTTTGCAATGATTTTATTGCATAATCATTTGTTGGATCTAACGCAAGTGTTTTGTTAAAGTATTCAATAGCTTTCGCCTTGTTTGAATTCGCATAACTTGCAGCACTATTATTATAAGCTTCAATAACTTTAGCCTTTACTGCCTTTTTTTCCATTTCTTCAGCACCTTTTTCAGTAACAACTTTGATATAGTCTTCATAATATTTTACCATCATATCATCTTTTTCCAGCAATCTATTCGTTCTTGCTCTAAAGATGTAAGCATCTTGAGTAGAAGGAGAAGCCTCGATAACATTTCCAAAAGCTACATCAGCTTTTTGCAACGCAATAGGATCTGGTTTCACAACTTCTTTTCTTGTATTGTCATAATACAATGAGTTTCCTAAATAAAAATTGTCAAGTAAATAATTTCTGGATTCCTTATTTGTAACTGCAATTTCATAAATCGCAGCTGCTTCTTTGAATAATTTTTGCTCGTACAATTTTTTTCCAAGATCTGCCAAATTATTAGTGATTGTAATTTCCATTTCAACCGCCTTCTTAACATCTAAAATACCATTATTGAAAAGAGTCGGATCTACTGTTTTACCGTCAGCAGCGATTGCTTTTTTAATTTTAGAAAAACCTAAATATTGATAATCTACTGCAAGTACTTTATTTGTAGGATTTGCAATAAAACTCTCTAATGATTGAATTGCAACATCAGTATTTCCATTTTCATATGCAGCAAAACCTAAATAACGCAAAATTCTAGGATTGACTTTATCTAATTCTTTCATTTTATTAGCCTCAACTTCTAATGCCTTGTAGTCACCAGCTAAGATTAAAAAGTCAGCATGACGCATACGAGAAGCCAAAGAATAATCCGTAAGACTCATATATTTCTCATAATAACTCAAAGCTTTTTGCAGGTATTCTTTACTTTTAGCTGGTTCATTTCTTCCCCACAAATAATATGTTTCTGCCAATTCACGATATACTGGTCCGTAGTTTGCATTTGTTGCGATTACATTATCATAAGCTTTTACCGCCTCTGTATATGCTTTAGCACCTTTTAGCAATACGCCCAATTGCATTTTTGCTCTAATCAAAGTAGGATCCGCCTGAAAAGCATCACGATAGGCAACATAAGCTTCGTTTTGGTTTTTATCTCCGTAAAAAGCATTTCCTAATTCTAGTAAAAGCTGTGCATCTTGCGGATTATTAATCTTAGCTCTACTTAAAATTGATAGTGCACTTTTGTAGTCAGGTTTGTTAGCTGCCATATAAGCTTTCCCAATGTAGATATACTCTTCAACATCTTTCTTCTTAACATCTTTGGAAGCCAAAGCAAAATTAGCCTGGGCAGCAGCAACATTTCCATTGTCTAAATCCAATTGACCTAATCCAATATAATTAAATTTAGCACCTTCAGTACCACTTAATCCTTTTTGAAAATAGATTTTAGCGCTATCTGCTACGTTTTGCGTAAGATAGATGTTCCCCAAAAGAAAAGCCGCTTTCCCATTAGATGGTTTAGTCTTTATAATCGATTTTAAAATCGACTTTGCGCTATCGAATTGTTCTGCGTCAATTGCTTTTTTTGCCTGATTCAAATCTTGAGCTTGACTTACGGTTACCGAAGCCAATAAAGCAACACTAAAAATTTTAAATTTATTCATCTTTAATTGTAGTTAATTTATTTTTTATCGTTTTCAATTTGTTTTCTAATTTTAATATTCCTGCCAGGAATACGGACAGGAAGCAAACCAGATTTTAAAATTATTCTTTGTCCAACATCTCCGGCAACGAATGAAGCAAAGCCCATTCCTAAACCTGAATATCCTTGACAATTGATTATATACAAATCACGTGCCAAAGGATATTTTCGTTCCGCTATATTATTTTGGGAAGGAGTGTACGACTTGTCACTTTTATCGCCTCTTACACTTAAAGTATTTACATTATCAACATATTTCTGCATACCTGGCATCGGCTGAGAAAGCCAATTGACTCCTACCACCCCGATCATTCCATCATTTTCAGAAACATATTTAATAACTTCATCATTAGTTTTAAATGAAAAAACACCTTTTTCAGGTATTGCTTTTAAGCCCGCAAGAGCGTTCATATACCGAACTGTACTTGAATTCGGATTATCAAAAACCAATCCTTTAATGGAAGGAACTGGTTTCCCTTGCATAAAACCAATAACATCATTTAACGCTACAATAGTATCGTTACTGTTTTTATTAGAAATAAAAGCTACAGCATCTGTAGCAAAAACTGTGACTTTTGGAATAATTTTTCTCTGATCAAAAATTTTCAATTCCTGATTGGTTAAATTTCTTGACAAAATAGCAATTGCCGCTTTTTCATTAAACAAAGAATTAACCGTTTCAGCTTCTGATTTCGGGATAAGTTTTATTTTAGCTTCATATTTACTTTCAAATACAGCTACTTGATCTTCAACAATCGGAGTTAACGTTTCATCAACATAAATAGTTGTAGAACCTTTCAGTATAGTTTCTTTATTCTTTGAACTATTAGCCTGGTTACAAGCAAATACTAGTACAATTACGGAAAAAAAAATAAGATACGGAAGTTTAGCATAATTTTTCATAATCTAGTTTTTATTATCATTAATAATTCGAAAGAATCTAATAGAAGAGTATACGATAAGCAAAACCCCAAACGCAATTCTATAAGTAGGCTGGATTGCTAAAGGAAAATTCTTCATAAAGATAATAAATAAACCTAAAATAAGATAAACTAGAAAAAACAAAATTCCTAAAACAAGAAGAAATCGCTCTTTAAGCGATTTCTTCTTAATATTATTTACTATGTTATTTAACATTATTCTGCAGATTGAATAGTAATTGGAAGAGAATAAAGTACCCTTACTTTTTTACCATTTTGCTCTCCAGGATTCCATCTCGGACATTTGTTTAATACACGGATAGCTTCTTTTCCTGTACCGTAACCAATATCTCTGATTACTTTGATATCAGTTAATGAACCATCTTTTTCAACAACAAAAGTAACGTAAACTTTACCTTTTAAACCTTCTTCTTCCGGAGTTTGATAATTTTTACCAACATAAGAGTAAAACTTATCCATTCCTCCTGGAAAATCTGGTTTAACCTCGATACCTGCAGTATTATAAATTTGATTGTCTTCTTCTACCACAGCACTAGGTCCGTTACCAACTGGTTCAACAGTTAATTCAGCATCCGGATCTCCTTTAATAGTTTCAGCACCTAATTTTTTGTCTTTTATTTCAACAATTTTTGGTGGCTCTTCAGTAACCTCTTCTGCCTTAGCCACAACTGGCTTAACAAACTTCACCTGATCTACTTTCGGAGGAGGTGGTGGAGGCGGAGGAAGATCTTTTTTAACTTCTTCTTTCTTAGGTGGCAACTTTACCGTAGTAATTTTAGTATCTAACGTTTCAGAATCATCTGAACTATTAGGAATAAGACTCATGATAAGTGGCGCACTAACAGCAAGAGCGAAAACAATTGCACCAAGCACAAGAGCTTTAACCGTAGTCTTCGTATTTGTTTTTCTAAGCTCATAAGCGCCATAGGCCTTATTACGACCCTCGAATACAATTTCAAGCCATTGGTTTGTAAATATATCTAATTTCATTTTTCTTAGTTATTAGTTTATCAAGTAATAAGATAAATCTTATTTACCTTCTAACAATTTTTGTTCCTCAGGACTAAAATCATTTACAATTGCATAAGTTGGAACGTCAACAATCGCCATTTCATCTAGAATATCTACTAAATTACGGTAATTTGATTTTTTACTTGGTTTGATAATTACAATCATCCCTTTATCTTTTTTACCTGTATATTCTAAAACTGATTTTTTTCTCTTCAATAATTCTTTACGAATACCTTCTTTACCATAAGAAATCTCCTTAGGACCAGCAATTGGAGTTGCCAATAAACCCATATAATATGTCATTTTATTATTAGCACCTAATAATACAGTCATAGTTCGGTTTTCATCAACTTTAATTGGCTTATCCTTCGTTTTATCGTCTTCTTTATCTGGCAAACCCAAAGGCATCGATTGCGGTTTAGACAACGTAGTAGTAAGCATAAAGAAAGTAATCAATAAGAATGCCAAATCCACCATAGCAGTTAAATCTACTTTTGATCCGGATTTTTTACTTCTTACTTTTCCACTACCTTTTTTGCCTCCACCGTCGCCGGTATTTAATTCAGCCATTTTAGTGTATTTTTTTTTAGTTATTTATCTTTTGCTCTCAAACCAGTAACTAGATTGAAGCTATTGATTTTTTGCTCTTGTAAAATATCCATCACCTTTTTGATAGCTGGATATTCTTCCTTTGCATCCCCTTTTATAGCAAATTGCAATTCTTTGTCATCGACCTCAATATTAGCGATACGCGCATTGTAAATCCATTCTTTCAATTGGTTATCAAGTGAATCTTTAGGAACGCCAGGTTGTAAACCTTCTTTACTTCGCTCTGCAGTTTTCATCGCAATAAGTTGCTTTAAATTTGAAATTGGCACTCCAATCCCTTCCATTAAAGCAAATTTTGATGATTCATCCTCTGTAAATGCAACACCATATTTCTGACCCATCAATTCAAGGGTTCTTTTACGAACTTCTCTCCCTTTTAAGTCAAAAAATACCTTTCCTTTTCCAACAGTAATCGTTGCTAAATCCGTTTCCGGTAGCTTCGACTGAACTGTTGACGCAGGTGTATCTACTGGTAATGCTTCTGGAATCTTAGCTGTAGCGGTCAAAATAAAGAACGTAAGCAAAAGAAAAGCCACATCACACATAGCAGTCATATCAATAGACGCTGCTTTTTTGGACATTTTTATAGCCATTAATATATTTTTTTATATCTATAAGAAAATAGATTCTTTTGCAAGATTGCTATTTTCCTATAAACTAAATTATTAATTATTTTTGTGTACTTCTGTAGTGTCTGTAAGTATTTACAATTGTATTACCTGCCTCATCAATAGAATAAGTCAAAGTATCAATTTTAGAAGTAAAAAAGTTGTAAGCAACAATTGCTAATGCTGAAGTAGAGATACCTGTAGCAGTGTTGATCAATGCCTCAGAGATACCATTTGCAAGCGCAGCTTGATCCGGAGTACCAGCAGCAGCCAAAGCACCAAACGCTTTAATCATCCCTGTTACTGTCCCTAACAAACCTGCAAGAGTTCCTAATGATACTAATGTAGAAAGAATAGTCATATGTTTTTCTAACATTGGCATTTCTAATGAAGTAGCTTCTTCAATTTCTTTATGGATAGTTTCAGCAGCAGCTTCGCTATCTAAACCTTCCTTTTTAACATCTTGATATTTCAACAAAGCTGATTTTATTGCGTTTGCAACAGAACCTTTTTGTTTATCACATAAAGCGATAGCTCCGTCAATATCTCCTGTAGTAATATTCCCTTGAACGCTTTTCATAAACTGATCAAGATTTCCTTTACCAGCTGCTTTTGAAATTACTGCAAAACGCTCAAATGAAAATACAATAACCATTAATAAACATCCTAATAAAATAGGTACAATAGGACCTCCTTTATATACCATTGCTAAGTAATTCCCAGCTAATGGATGACCTGTGTTGACACCACCTTCGAAGTTAGCACCATTACCCATTATAAAATTCCATACTATCCATCCAACAAAAACACATGCTACAATAATGATTCCTGAAATCATTCCTCCACCTTTTGAACCGTTTTCTTTTTTAACGTTTGCCATTTTTTTTAATTTTAATAGTTTTAAATAATTTAATCTTTTAGTTATAATAAACTTGTAGTGGAGCAAATTTATATTTTTAGTTTAAATAAAAAAACTTTTTTTAATTTTATTATAATTAATTTTATTCGCAAAAAATATTCGCTAATTCAAAATTTACATTTATATCAGAATTAGTAGACTAATTGGCTGTTTTGTAGAAAAAAATATATGTTTTTATGATATATCAAGACAATATTTCAATATCTAGATTGAAACAGTTAAAAATATTTTTTTTTATTATTAACAATAAAAAAGCAGGAAAACTGCAGTTAACACTTTATTAATACGTATTATAAAAATTAATACCTTAAAAATGTTTTAAATTCAACCCTATTATGAGCAGAAAAGAAGATTTTATACGAGACATTACGAATGGCTATATTTCTAAAGGAGAAAGCATTATTTTGGGGGGAGCTATGCTTGATGGGGAAGCTTTGACTGATGCCCATGTAAAAATACCATTAAAAACCCTGAACCGCCATGGATTGATTGCCGGAGCAACTGGAACCGGAAAAACCAAAACGATTCAGGTGCTTTCCGAACAATTATCTTCCTTTGGGATTCCGGTATTGATGATGGATATAAAAGGTGATTTTAGCGGCATTGCAAAAGAAGGGGAAGAAAAACCCTTCATTACTGAACGACATGCAAAAATTAACATCCCCTACCATGTTTCAAGTTTTCCCGTAGAGCTATTGACCCTGTCTGAACAAAATGGAGTTCGCCTTCGCGCAACAATATCAGAGTTTGGACCCGTACTATTTTCCCGAATACTAGGATTGAATGACACACAAGCTGGCGTAGTCGCGGTGATTTTTAAATACTGTGATGACAACAAAATGCCTCTATTGGATCTTAAAGACATCAAAAAAGTAATCAATTATATTACTGAAGAAGGAAAAGAAGAGATTTCAGCTGATTATGGTAAAATTTCTACTTCAACAACCGGAATTATTCTTAGAAAAATAGTTGAATTGGAACAGCAGGGAGCCGACTTGTTTTTTGGAGAAATGTCTTTTGATATTAATGATTTAATGCGAATGGATGAAAATGGCAAAGGATATGTTAACATCCTTCGTTTGACTGATATTCAGGACAAGCCAAAATTGTTTTCAACATTTATGCTAAGTTTATTGGCCGAGATCTACCAACAAATGCCTGAAAAAGGTGATGTCGATCAACCTGAATTAGTGATTTTTATTGATGAAGCTCATTTAATTTTTAATGAAGCCAGTAAAACATTATTAGAACAGATAGAAACAATCATAAAACTAATTCGTTCTAAAGGAATTGGAATTTATTTTATTACCCAAAACCCTATGGACATTCCAAGTGGTGTTCTGGCACAATTAGGTTTAAAAATACAACATGCCTTAAGAGCTTTTACTGCAAATGACAGACAGGCAATAAAACAAACGGCCGACAATTATCCTACCTCTGACTATTATAAAACCGATGAAGTCCTTACCAGTCTTGGAATTGGCGAAGCCTTAGTTACCGCACTGAACGAAAAAGGAATTCCAACACCTCTTGCAGCTACCATGATGCGTGCTCCTACGAGCAGAATGGACATTTTGACCGAAAGCGAAATTCAGGAGATTAATTCTAAATCAAAACTGGTAAAAAAATACAGCGAACTCATCGATCGTGAAAGTGCATATGAAATGCTTAATAAAAAAATTGCCGTTGTCGAACAGGAAGTTGCGGCGCAACAACAAGAAAAAGCAACTGAAAAAGAAGAAAACAGCGGGCCAAGTACCGCAAGCGTTGTAGGGAAATCGGTTTTAAAAGTATTGACCAGTGCCACTTTTATAAGAGGTGCTTTTGGCATCTTAACAAAAATGTTCAAAAAATAAATACTACTTACCCTTTTAGAATTAAATTTCTTTAAGGGTATTTCAAAAATTAGTTCGAAAATGAAAAAATATTTTATTCAAAAAACACCATTTGTAGTTCCAACAACCGATGGCAAAGTAATTGAAGAGCATCACGGAATTGCAGCCACAAACAATCCTGAAATATCAATCGCACACATGATTGCACCGCCGCAGTGGAGTGAACCCTTTCAAACACCCGAATTTGAAGAATACACCTATATTATAAAAGGGAAAAAGCAATTTATCATTGAAGATGAAATTGTAATCCTTGAAGCCGGTCAATCGATAAAAATCGAGAAAAATACTCGGGTACAATATGCTAATCCCTTTGATGAACCTTGCGAATATATTGCCATTTGCAAACCTGCTTTCGATTTTACAAAAGTGCACCGTGAGGAATAAACAGTCCAGATAACGGCAAAAATCCCAGCTTATTTTTTATGGATGGAAGCGAATACCTGAAGAGTGAAATAACGAAGTAAATACCCGAAAACTATTGCAGCAATTCCAATATTTTATTCTCTACCGCTTCGCTATTCCAAATGTTTTCAATATCATCCATTTTCAGGACTTCCTCCATAATGGCATTTTGGTAATCCCCGATAGCCAAAGCTTCGGCATAAGGGCGATCACTAAATGTAACACGACTATAAAGAGGAATCCATTTATCAGGATGCTTGTCCGAAAATGATTTTTCAATTTTCTTTTGCAACAGGAATTTTTCATCAGCTGTTTTGGAACTCATTTCCATAAAATTACGGTAGGAAAGTTCCGCAATTGCATCCGCATTTGGTTTACGCGATTTTTGATACTCAGAAAAAATGGTTTTCCAGTCGTCACCATACTTTTCAATCATTTCATAAAGTATAGAAATATCTTCAAAGCCTGCATTCATTCCTTGTCCATAAAAAGGCACAATTGCATGACAGGCATCGCCAATCAAGGCAATTTTATCTTCATAAGTCCAAGGATAACATTTCATGGTCACCAGCGTACTGGTTGGATTCTTGAAGAAATCTTCGGTCAATTTAGGAATTACATCGATAGTATCCGGTAAATTTTTTTCAAAAAAAGCTTCCACGTCTTTTTGATTTTTCAAGGCTGCAAAAGAATTCTCGCCTTCAAACGGCATGAACAAAGTACACGTAAAACTTCCATCTAAATTAGGCAACGCAATCAACATATATTCTCCCCTGGGCCATATATGAAAAGAATTCTTGTCTAATTTATGCGTCGCATTAAGGTTTGCAGGAATATTTAATTCCTTATATCCAATGGGTAAAAATTCCTGGGAATAATCAAACATGCTTTGGCGTTGCATGCGGTGGCGAATTCGGGAAAAAGCTCCGTCAGCACCAAAAACCATGTCGTATTTTTTGTCTTGCCAAGCACCTCTTTCGGTCTCACCAATATGTAGCGTCGCATCATCTAAGGTTACATCCCAAATTTTATGCTCAAAAAAGAATTCTGCTCCTGCGGCTTCCGCCAAATCAATCATCTTTCTATTTAAAGTTCCTCTCGAAATCGAATAAATAGACTCCCCTTCCTGTCCGTAATTTTGAAAATTAAGTCTGTCCACAAGATGAATGGCACGTTTATCCATAGGAATTGCGATCTCGCGTACCGCATCTCCCACCCCAACTCCGTCCAGCGCTTTCCAACCCCGATTAGACATGGCTAAATTGATAGAACGGCCTGAAAACTGAATTTGTCTAATATCCGGACTTCTATCATAAACGTGAACCGTATGACCTGCTTTTCGAAGGTAAATAGCTAATAAAGACCCTACTAATCCGGAACCTACAACCGCTATTTTTTTAGGAGTTTGCATTAATTTTTTATAAAAAGTTAGGCAAAATTACTGATTTATTATTTTAAGGACTTTAAAAACCATTACTTTTTATACGGAATAAAGACCAATTTTGTTGAAGTTCTAACAATCTCCTCTTTGTTCAGTTTCATCCTTCTGTACTTCCCCGCGTTGTATAGCTCCGCCTGATCTCGATAATGTGCACTTAATGGATTTCCTGATTGTCCCGTTGGAAGGATACTCCAGCAATTTTCTATATCTGAAAAATCAATGATTCTTCTTGTTGATGGGCCAGCAGAAACTTTATAATTACCATCTTCTGAAAATTCAAACATTTGATTATTGATTACCTCATTTGATCCTGAAACTTCAAAAGGCCCCACATTGAAAATCTTTCTTAGCGCTGCCACTTTCCCCAATGGATGTTGATGTTCTAAAGTATGTACTTTATTCCAGGTCCATGCCTGAACCGAATTCCCTAATTGTTTATCTAAAGCCACAATAGCCTCTTTAAAAGATTGTGATAGAATTTGATCTCTTGTTTCTTTTATATTTTTGCTGACAATATTGTCCCACCAAAGCGAAGTTGTATTTACCATTTGTTTTGCAATTATTTGCTTCATAATATGCGTCCCCAAAAAATGCTTAAAACCAACTTCTCCGAGTTCGTCTTCAAAAGTATTTTTCAAATACAAATAAACCCACTTGTTATAAATCGTTGGTGCTACATCCCCAAGATTATTGGATCCGCTCCAAATTTTCAGAATATCAATAGCTTCTTTTTCATTTTTAGAAAGCGTATTATAATTGACACTTGAAAGTAAAGTCGCAACCACTTCTGGCGCAACAGATGACGTATTATCGAAAATCATTTTACTTACTGCTTCTTTGTCCCAATTGGATTTTGGATTTAACAATTGCGTGATTCTTTTGGCTCTGTCTTCAGGAAGGTAATATCCAGGATACAAAAACCCGTCTACTGGTTCTGGCTGATTATTGGCAGAATAAACGTAATTCCAATTTGGATTCTCCGCCGAAGGGTTTTTGGAGAAGTCCAAATATTCAGTAATATCGTCTTTACCGCTGGCCCCATCCAGAATAAAATTAGTATTCACGCCCTTGTTGTGTCTGTATAATTTTCCTGTTGCCCACCAACCCACATTTCCTTTGGCGTCACCATACATCACATTCAATCCCGGGGCAGCAATTAAAGCGACTCCTTTATGAAAATCCGCTTTACTTTTAGCGTGTGAAAGCAGGTAAACGGCTTCGAGAATCTGAATCGGTTGTTGGGTGTAAGTCCATGACATAGCAACGGGCTTGGATTTATTCAAACCATCGATCAAGTCATTCATAACTGGACCGTGACGAGTCACTTTTAAATTCAAAATCACAGCAGCACTGTCTTTTACTTTTATGATTTTTTTACGCATTTCATACGCACTGAAGCCGTTTGGTGTTTTGTATGCAGTAACATCGTTTGGATTATTCTCTTCTTGGTACAAATCAATATCATCGTTTTCAAACATTGTCAAACCATACGCATAGTCACGATTGTGACCCAATAAAGGATAAGGGGTTCCCGCCAAATAACAGCCATACAATTCGAAATCTGGTGTTACCAAATGGGCTTCGTACCAAGTTCCGGGTTCTGAAAAACCAATATGCGGATCATTCGCAAAAATCACTTTCCCGTTTTTGGTTTTCTTTGGGGCAATAACCCAACTGTTGCTTCCGACAAATGGAGGAATTGGCGATTGATCTAAAAGTGACGCGATAGACTTCGCGATAGCGCTATATTCCTGCGGAGATGCTTTGGCATTTTTAATTCGGGTAGTATTGAAAGACCCATCAATTCCAAAATCTTTTAAATATGCCATTCCGTATTTATTTCTAATATCGGTCAATAGCGGATCCGATTTTTGAGCCATTGCAAAACTAAAAGACATGTATCCAAAAATATTATAAACATCTTTTATTGTGAATTTCTCTTTCTTAACCCCAACCAGAGTGAATTCTATTGGAGTTTTTCCTTCGTCTATATATTGATTAATTCCATCCAGATAAGACATCGTCAATTGATAACTTGCACCATTTTTATCCAATGCGGCAATCGCTTTGGCAGAAGCTTCTTCGATTCCGAGTCCTGCAAAAAATTTATCGTTTTTCAATGCAACTGAACCAAAAATCTCCGACAATCGTCCCGGAGCAATGCGCCGCATCAATTCCATTTGCCACAATCTGTCTTGTGCATGTACATAACCCAAGGCTTCCATAGCATCTTTTGAACTGTTGGCATAAATATGAGGAACTCCAAATTCATCAAAATAAACCGTAGTCTCTTTCTGGATGTTATTCAGTTTTACTTTACCTTCATATTTAGGTCTTAAATAAAACCCATAAACAATTAAAGCTATTGCTATCAGCACTACAAGCGAAAATAAAACGAGAAGGACTTTTTTAAGTTTTTTCATCTTTGCATCAATTTATAAACAAATATATATGATTTGAAAGTTATTTTAAACTATTTATTTTTCATTGATTTACACCCTAAAATTTGTTTTCGGGGAAGAGCGTAAGAATTGAAACATAAGAATGACCGTCAAATCGACAAAGGAAATATTGTGACACCAAATGGAATCGACAGGTATTGCATACCCACATTAGCAGATCGTTTTTAATCGGCCCCTAAAGAAAGTCCATGACTCCTCATTTTATAAAAATAAAAATGAGATACCTTCGGTTAAGACTCGCGAACTACTGAATTTATTACCCATATGACTTAAGGGCAATGCTAAAGTATTTAATATAGAATGGCCGAAATGCATTAGGAGATTGATCATGAAAAACTCCTATTTCAGAAATTGGCAGCTTTTTATCCCAACATGAGCAATTTTTACCCAACTGTAAAATCAAAAGTCAAAACCGATGCCAGTATTGGAACAGTGGATTTGATAACTGCAATAGCCCTAAATTAAAAAGAGTGTCTAAATTCGATTCGAACTTAAACACTCTTCTTATATTAAGAAAAAAAATTTTTTTTACTCCTTTTTGCTTCCGTCAATAATAGCTCCGGTTCCGGCACCTACTCCTGCTCCTGCCAAACCTCCAATTATAGCGCCCTGACCTTTTTTCTTACTGATAATCGCTCCGGTAACGGCTCCTACTCCAGCACCAATAACGGCTCCTTTTGCGGCTCCGCTCCAACCTTTCTTTTTTGTGGCTGTTGTCGTTGTGGTAGCAGCTGCCTGATGATTGACAACAACAACTTCTTTTCTCGTTTCTATGTTGGCTTCTTCAACTTTAGCCATTTCAATTTGCATTGAATCAACAACCTTTTGTTTTTCAAATTCAACATTCATGGAATCTACATTAGCTTGTTTCATGGAATCCACGGTAGCCTGCTTGGCTTTTTGAATTTCCATCTTTCCCTGATTTTGGCAAGAAACAACAACTAAGGATAATAGGATAAAATATAGTGCCTTCATAATTTTAAATTTTATAATTTGTAATACTACAAAGAAACAGTCAAACCTGTCAATTAAGGTTATAGAATTAAAACTATTTCTTATATAATTTCATTCGAAGCATCCCCCAGAATCCCCTTTTTTAGTATTTGTCCAAAGTGATACATATCCTCAAACGAAGTATATAATGGAACTGGAGCCAAACGAATAACATTTGGTTCACGCCAATCCGTTATCACGCCGTTTTGCATAAGATAGTCAAACAAACTACGCCCTTCTCCATGAAGCAGTACTGATAATTGTGAAGCTCTTTCGGATGGATTTGACGGTGTAATTATTTCAAAGCTACTATCGACTTCTTTATCTATTGCGTGAAGAACAAACTCTAGATAGGAAGTAATTCTATCTCTTTTTTGAATCAGCGCCTCCATTCCTATTTCATCAAACATTTCTACTGAAGCCAGATAAGGAGCCAAAGAAAGTACCGGTAAATTGCTTATTTGCCAGCCATCGGCACTATGAATGGGATCGAAAGTTTGCTCCATCTTGAAACGACGTTCTTTATTGTGTCCCCACCAACCGGCAAATCTTGGCAAGTCCGGATTGTTGTGGTGCTTTTCATGAATAAAACAGCCTGAAGCATTTCCAGGTCCCGAATTCATATATTTATAACTGCACCAGGCAGCAAAATCTACATTCCAGTCGTGCAATTCTAATTTTACATTTCCTGCAGCGTGGGCCAAATCCCAACCCACAGCAGCACCCGTTTTATGACCAGCGGCAGTTATGGTTTTCATATCAAAAACCTGCCCCGTATAGTAATTCACACCGCCTAATAAAACCAAAGCCAACTCCTCGCCTACTTCGTCAATTTTGGCCAAAACGTCTTCCAGACGTATGTTATGTTCTCCCTCACGACGCTTGATCTCAACAATAGCGTCTTCGGGCCTGTTCCCGTGAAAATGCACTTGACTTTGAAACATATATTGATCCGACGGAAATGCTTTTTCCTCACAAATGATTTTATATCTGATTTTTGTAGGTCGGTAAAAGGAAACCATCAGCAAATGAAGATTGACTGTTAGCGTGTTCATGACAGTTACTTCACTTGGCAAGGCCCCAACAATTTTACTCAAAGGATTTGCAAATCGTTCTTGATAATCCCACCACGGTTTTTCGGCATAGAAATGCCCCTCTACACCAAGGTTTGCCCAGTCATCCATAACCTCATCTACATAAGCTTTAGTACGTTTAGGCTGCAATCCCAATGAATTCCCTGTAAAATAAATTACCTTTTCCCCATTTACCTGAGGAAATATAAATTCATTTTGATATTTATATAATTGATCTTGCGAATCGAGTTCTTTTGCAAATTCAAGGGTGTTTTCGAAAGTCATCGTTTGTATTTTGTTTGGTAAAAGTAGTAAAAAAAGAAAGATAGATAAAAGACTTTAGCCGATTGACAACGGATAAAATAGTTAAAATTAGGGATCGAAAAAAATACTTCATGAATACTATACCGAATCAAAAATCAATTCGATATTTAGTTATATTTGATTGAATTTAAAACCATTAGAAATGCTTAAAAACAATTTAAATGTTATTATTATTTCGCTGGCAGTCGTGATTTCAGCTTATTTATTTTCGAATGCTTTTCAAAATCGAAATAAGGGCAACGATACTATAAGTGTGACCGGTTTGGGGAAGAAAGATTTTGTTTCGGATTTAATAGTTTGGAGCGGCTCCTTCTCAAAAAAAAGCACCACTTTGAAAGAAGCTTATGCTTCACTGGATACCGACAGAGAAAAAATAAAAAGCTATTTGTCAAGCAAAGGAATTGCTCCGACTGAAATGGTGTTTTCGGCAGTGAATTTTAACAAAGATTTTCAAACTGTTTTTAATGAAAACGGAACTACAAAACAACAAATTTTTACAGGATTCACTTTAACCCAAAGTGTGAGCATTCAAGCTAAAGAAGTGAATAAAATAGAAGAACTATCAAGACAATCCAGTGAATTAATTAATTCAGGTGTCGAATTTTATTCAAATCCTCCTGAATATTATTACACCAAATTAGCAGAGTTGAAAATAAAAATGATTGCCGAAGCCACAAAAGACGCGAGCATTAGAGCTAAAAGTATAGCCGAAAATGCGGACGCAACTCTTGGAACTTTAAAAAAAGCGGACATGGGTGTTTTCCAAATAACAGGTCAAAATTCATCGGAAGACTTTTCTTATGGCGGATCTTTTAATACGCAGTCCAAAAACAAAACGGCTAATATCACTGTGAAATTAGTTTACCAGGTGAAGTAGAATTTTAAGCAGGTGCGTCCCTAAAGTAGGTTCTCGCGTTAGTCATAAAACAAAAAAATCTCGCCGATAGTGACGAGATTTTTTTTATAAAATTGAAATCCAATTAGAGGATCAACATGGCATCACCATAAGAATAGAATTTGTATCCCTCTTTGATTGCTTCCGCATAGGCTCTTTTCATTAAATCATGTCCGCAAAATGCTGATACCATCATTAATAAAGTAGATTTTGGTGTGTGAAAATTAGTAATCATGCAGGTCGCGATACTGAAATCGTGAGGAGGAAAAACAAATTTATTTGTCCAACCATCAAAAGGATTCAGGGTACTTTGTGAAGAAACTGAACTTTCTACGGCACGCATAGAAGTGGTTCCTACTGCACAAATACGTTTCTTTTTCACTTTAGCATCATTCACGATATCACAGGCTTCCTGAGTAATTTTTAATTCCTCAGAATCCATCTTATGTTTTGATAAATCTTCAACCTCAACCGGATTAAAAGTCCCCAAACCAACGTGAAGCGTTACTTCCGCAAATTTTATTCCTTTAATTTCCAATTTTTTTAATAAATGTTTCGAGAAGTGCAATCCTGCAGTCGGCGCTGCAACAGCTCCTTCTTCTTTAGCATAAATAGTCTGGTAACGTTCCGCATCTTCCGGAGTTACGTCTCTTGAAATGTACTTTGGTATTGGAGTTTCTCCAAGTTCCGTTAATTTATTTCTGAATTCTTCATAAGAACCGTCGTAAAGAAAACGCAATGTTCTACCACGAGAAGTGGTATTGTCGATCACCTCAGCAACTAAGGAATCGTCATCTCCAAAATATAATTTGTTTCCAATTCTGATTTTACGGGCCGGATCAACCAAAACATCCCAAAGTCTTTGCTCAGAGTTTAATTCTCTAAGTAAAAAAACTTCGATTCTTGCTCCTGTTTTTTCCTTGTTTCCATACAAACGCGCTGGAAAAACCTTTGTGTTATTCAGAATTAAAACATCTCCGTCATCAAAGTAATCGATAACATCTTTGAACATTTTGTGTTCTATGGTTTGCTTCTTACGATCAATAACCATAAGACGTGCTTCGTCTCTGTTTTCAGCTGGATACTCTGCAAGAAGCTCTTTTGGCAAATCGAATTGAAAATGTGATAATTTCATTTAAAAAATTTATGAGTTATGACTTATAAATTAGGTCCATCAACATCGCTCAGGACAGCAAAATTCTAAATCGTGTGCAAATATACGATTGTGAGATAGGCGTTGTCAAGTGTTTTGCTGTTTATTTTCAAAAGCCGCTGATTCACTACTCTTTACAACTCTTATTTTTCTGAAATTTCGAAGCCTAAACTTTTCAAATCATTCCAAAAATCAGGATAAGATTTTGAAACTACCTCCCCATTTTCGATGATTATTGGCACTTTTAAAGCTAATGGCGCAAAGGCCATTGCCATTCTGTGATCGTTATACGTAGCGATTGGTATATTATGATTGATATCGGTTGAAGCCACAAGCGTCAAACTATCATTGGTAACTGAGATATTCGCTCCTAGTTTTGTCATCTCAATACGCAGCGCTTCCAGTCTGTCCGTTTCTTTAATTTTTAAGGTATGAAGACCGGTAAGATGACAGCCGATTCCTAATCCAAGACAGGTAACTACTATCGTTTGTGCAATATCGGGAGTATTGTTAAGTTCAAAATTTACAGTTTTTGGAACAAAGCCAGGTTGTTTTGTAAGCGTCATTTTGTTTCCTTCAAAATGCGTCTCCACCCCCATTTGCTTATAAATCCCAACTAAAGCAGAATCCCCCTGCAAACTGGTCTCTTTATAACTGGTCAGTGAAATAGTGGCTTTTTCAGCTAAAGCGGCCAAACTGAAAAAGTAAGATGCAGAACTCCAATCGGATTCTACTGTCATTACTTTAGATGCAACTGCTTGTTTTGGATACACAGTAATCACATTTCCCTCAAAACTGTTTTTGATGTCTAAATCATTCAACAAAGCCAATGTCATTTTAATGTAAGGAACCGAAGTAATTTCTCCTACCAGGGTGATTTCGATACCATTTTCTAGTTTTGGCGCCACTAAAGACAATGCTGATATGTATTGACTGCTCACATTGGCCGGAATGTTTACCTTAGAAGCAATGATTTTTTGTCCTTTGATTCGAATAGGCGGATAACCCACTTCTTTCTCGTATGAAATTTTCGCACCGAGTTGTTCTAGCGCTTCCACCAAAACTTTGATTGGACGCTCCTGCATTCTTGGCGATCCCGTCAACACCACTTCACGACCTTCGTTAACAGCAAAATAAGCTGTTAGAAATCGCATCGCTGTTCCTGCATGATGAATATCAACTATTTCATCGTTTCCTTTCAATGCTTTTTGCATTACTTCACTGTCATCTGAGTTTGAGGTATTGGCCAAAGTAATATTGGGAAACAACGCCTGCAACAACAATAGTCGGTTGGTTTCACTTTTTGAGCCGGTAACTGCAATTTGAGCTTGTAAATTAGAATGGGAAGTTTGTAACAGTAAATTCATTTTTGGATTGATTGTTTGGTACGTTTTGGCAAATTTATTTTAAAAAAAGCATACACCAAAGCTTTACCTGGACTTATAACATTATTTTAGTTTATCGTTGTTTTTGTGACGGTCTTTGTCGCGGATGGATTTCAAATCCATTTTCTTATCGAAAGCAGCTTGTAAATCGATCCCTGTCTGGTTTGCCAAACATAAAACCACGAAAACCACATCGGCCAATTCCTCACCCAGATCTTTGTTTTTATCGCTTTCTTTCTCGGATTGTTCACCGTAACGACGGGCAATGATTCGGGCTACTTCCCCCACTTCTTCAGTAAGTTGTGCCATATTTGTAAGTTCATTGAAGTAGCGAACGCCATGTTCTTTTATCCAAGTATCTACGTCTAGTTGTGCGTTTTTTAAGTTCATGTTTTTCGTATTATTCCCTAGTTACTCGCAAAGATAACACAAAGATTTAAAAGGATTTTTGTACTATGAAATATTAATTCTTTTAAATTAAAATACAATAATTAAGACTCTATTTCTTAACTAAAACTATTTTTTCATTTTGTTTATCTACCATTTTCTGGAAGAACTCTTTTAAATCAGGATAATAATCCGCTGAAACAATTGCTGAATTTATAGCTGAAGTAATTCCAATTTGAATTTTATTTCCTACAGCACCTATAACATATTTAAACGTCGCAATAGTATCTCCTGTTGCTATATTCATTGAAACAGGCAGTGTCTCTATAACATACCCCTCTGGTATCTCTATCATTATATTATATTTGTTTTCGATAGGATAACCAAAATCAATCGGATAGGCCCTTACTTCCTGTTGAAAAGGATTTACTTTGGGTGACAAAAACAACAAGGGCGATATATAGATTTTCCCGTTTATACTTTCGAAATCTTTCGAGTCTTTAAAAGTATATGTTTCAAGAATTGGCTTTGCAAAGTCCAAATCATTTTCTCTAACATAATCTGTTATTTCAATAGCATTATTTTTATTTTCTAATTCTTCCAGGTAATTGTCTTTACTTTTTATTGTGTTTTTTTGCCTGAAATAAAGCGCTTCATGATCAGTAACTTGTTTTCTTATTTTTCCTGTTATCATACCATTACTATTGATAGCAAAACCTGCAATTATAATTTCTTTCGAAAGTGTCTTTGGCGTTAAGTCCACTTCTATTGATGTTCCGTCTTTTCTAATTAGCCTTCCAAACCAATTCAAGTCTCTTAATGGCAATACATTGGGCAAAGAATACTTTTCGGTTGCATCCAATAAAACCAAGCCATTTTGAACCTCTATTGCCGCTATCACATAATCAAAAGCAGTTCTATTGGGGAATAATGCCACTCCGTTAGCGCGCGTACTCAACAATACGGGATTAGCATTGATTCCGGCATAACGCAACATAGCGGTCAGCATTAAGTTAATTTCTGCCACATTTCCTGTCTTTGATTTATACGCTTTCTTCACACCGTCGTTACAAGAATAACCATAGTAATCATTCCATTTCACACTGGATTTGACATAATTAAAAATAGCAGCTATTTTTTCTTCTTGAGTGGTCAAACTTTTAATTAAAGCATCTATATCCTCTTCAAAATAGCCTGTTTTATCCAATTCAGGACCAAAATCATCATATTTATAAATCGTTTCTACGACTGATTTCCAATCAGTCGAATACGGCTTCAAAGATTGATTAGGATACTGTGTCATCGATAACTCCTGTACCAAACTTGATGTGTAATTCTCTATATTATTAACAAAAGCCTCTTCGTTCATACCCGGTAAATTCTCCGCCAAATAAGTAGTTCTGGTTTCCTGATAGTCAAGGGTACTTTCCGAAAATGTTGTATTTACATTGCCGGTGTTTGTACCGGCTCGTTTACTTTCCATATCCAAAAACTTAATTGTTCTTGGTTTTTTCTCTACCGTTATTTTTGGAAAAATGAATCCCTTTTGATTGGCATTATAAATAAAATATTGCGGAATAAACGTTTTATATTCTGAATAATTCACTGGAATAGTAGTCTGAAAAGCATATTCTCTCGGCATTCCAATGCTTAGCGACCGTATGGTGTATTGGAATTCTATTACAGATCCTTCTTTTACATTTGGCATTGTTATCTTTTTTTGCCCCCAAAACCTATTGATTATCTCGTCAAATGCCCCGTCATTTTTAAGTTTCGTTTTCTCAATTTTTCCATCCAGTAAATTATAGGTTACAGCATCAGTAAAAGAAACATTTTCTCTAGAATTTCCTAAATAATAACGCACTTTTTGATTAGCCCAGTCATACCCTTCTTTTTTATAAATCTTAATTCGGGCTTTTACTTCAGTTATCATGACAAAACCTTCGCTTTTGCTATACTCAAGACTCATCTTTCCTTTTTTGAATAATATGGCAGCCACAGCCGCCGGGTCTTTAGGATGTTCTTTTTCTTCCAATTCTGCAATTGAGACTTTTCCCAATTCAAAATTTTGCGCATTCGCAGTTGAAAAAGAAATTAGAAATAATAAAACCAACAAGGATTTTTTAAATAACATAAGATCTTATATTTTAGTCAAAATAATTTTTTCGTTTTCTTTTGCAACCATTCCTTGATAATATTCTTTCAACATTGAATAATTTTCAGACGAAATAATGGGTGTGTTTATCTGATGCGTGATTACTAACTGAACCCTATTCTCTAACAAATTTGTCACGAATTTAAAACTCCCCAAATTGTTTTCCATGTTAAGAACAGTAGAAGCCGGGAGCGTTTCTACTTTATATCCGTCCGGGATTTCAATATTTATACTGTATTTATCCAAAAATGGAAATCCATAATCTACAGGATATTCCCTTTTTTCTTGTTTGAAGGGATTTTGTTCTTCGGTAAAAAACAACATTGGATTGACATAAATTTTACCCCCGATACGCTCACAAAGATTGGAACCGGAAAAAGAAAAGGTTTCCATTACAGGCAATAAAAGATCCATTTCATTGGTTCTGGAATATTCTTTTATTTCTATTTTTTCATATTCATTTTCCAGTTTTTCAAGATAGGCGTCCTCTTTTATGTTGCCTACATTTTCCCTAAAAACCATGGCATTGTGATCCGTACTTTGCCGTCTTAATTTTCCCAAAACTTGTCCATTTGCATCAACCGAGTAATTCATTATTACCGTATTATTTGATGCGGTTTTTGGCATTAAATCAACCTCTTCTGAAGTTCCGTCTTTTCGGATTAATCTTCCCTCCCAGTTTAACGCTCTGAAAGGCAATACATTTGGCGTCGAAAACTTATCGGACGCATCCAATAATACGAGCCCTTTTGGAGTTTCTACAGCCGCAATCACATAATTAAACGCTGTTCTATTGGGGAAAATCGCAATTCCATTAGATCGTGTACTCACTAAAACCGGATTTGCAGTCAATCCTGCATAACGCAACATAGCCGTTAACATCAAATTAATTTCTGCAATATTTCCAGTTTTGTCTTTATATGCTTTTTTCACTCCATCATTACAAGAATAACCGTAATATTCATTCCATTTCACGTTCATTTTCACATAATTTAACAACGCTATTATTTTTTCTTCAGGCGTGTTTAATCCGGCAAGTATCGCTTTTAAATCCTCTTCAAAATAGCCTGTTTTATTTAATTCCGGTCCAAAATCCTCATACTCATAAATAGTCTTCACAACGGCATTCCAATCTGACGAAAAAGGCTTCAAGGGCTCGTTTGGATAATGAGTCATCGATAATTCCTGTTCTAGACTTGACGTATAATTACTTATGTTATTGACATGAGCTTCTTCTTTCATTGCCGGTAAATTCTCTGCTATATAAGTAGTTTTTGTTTCTAAATAATCGAACTTAGTATTCGTATTTAACGAAGGACATGTATTGCATTCCTTTTCTTTTTTATTTAAAAAAATTTGCTTGCCATTCCTTTCAACGGTTATTTTTGGAGTAATAAATCCTTTGAGCTGGCTCTTGTAAATAAAATATTCAGGCACAAAAGTTCGATATTCTGAATAATTCACAGGTATACCCGCTTGAAAATTCCAATCTCTTAGAAAGCCCACATTTGGCGATTTCACAGTATATCTGTATTCTATCACAGAACCCGCTTTTACATTGGGCATTGTTATTTTCTTTTTATTCCAATATTTATTTATATTCTCTACAAACTCTCCTTCACTTTTCAATTTTGTTTTTTCAATTTTTCCATCAACCAAATTATAAGTATTGGCTTCCGAAAAATCAACTGTCTCTTTTAAAAAAGTCCCTATTCTGAAATTCACTTCCTGATTGGCCCAGTCATATCCTTCTTTCTTATATATTTTTATGCGTACAGCTACTTTGGTAACTACGGTAAAACCATCTTCATTTGAATATTCAAAACTAGTATCTCCTTTTTTGAACAATATTGCTGCAATTGCTGCCGTATCTTTGCGATGCGCTTTTTCCTGGAGCTCTTCTATTGAAACTTTTCCTAGTTTAAATTCTTGCGCGCGCGCATTAAAAAAGCATACAGTAAAAAACAAAATAATGGTTAGTTGCTTCATGGTCTTACAAATTTTTGGTTAAAATGGTTTTGGCATTATCGTTTCTGGAAATCTGTTCTATAAAAAGGCGGTATTCATCGTACTCTTTGTTAGAATAGGATCCTTTTTTCAAGAACATTGTGCGTTTGTAAATCAGATTATTGGCGTCTTTTTTTATAATTTCCGTCTTGTATTCTCCGAATTTACTTTTCAATTCAAAATTATCAGGCAAGAATTCAATTGAAAAACCTGGTGGCAAAGTAATTGCTATCTCATCCGAATCAGCATAGCCTCTTTGAATTTCAAACGGATTTTTACGATTTCTGATTCGCTTTATATTTCCTGCAATTTGGTTATATCCATTGACCACAAACATCATTTTATTTCCAGAAATATTTCCGTAATTAACAGCATTAATTTCAGCATTTTCAGTAAACCGAATATACTCTTTGTCGTTTGAGAAGGATATTTTATTAATTTTCAAATTATTGATATTATCCCAATATGCTTTATAATACGCTTCTTTGTCGGTCGGTTGAAAATTTTCAATTGGAGCTTTTTGATTGTACTGTGAGCCTTGCGAAACAATAGTTACTTTTCCAGAAAAAAAGCCCGTTTCTGATAGGGAGTAGGTTCCTTGACTAATTTGGGTATTGTCTTTATCCTGATACATTTTCGTTCGTACAATTTCTCCACCATCGGGCTTCATAATTAAAACATCTCTATCATCCGTAAAAGTCCCTTGGTAGCCAAAAGGAGTATCCTGACTCGTACATTCAAGCCAGACATAATTGGATCCGTCAGGAATTGATAAAATCATGTGATTGCCTTGCATGGATACAAAATCAGACTCAATGTTTCGTTTACGTGAACTTCCGTATAGAATAGTATTGTATGAAGGAACATCAACTGCATTAAGAAGTGCTTTTGTATAATTAGTTAATGCCTTGCAATCCCCATATCCCAATCGATCCACATCAGCAGCTGACATCGGTTTCCAACCTCCAATCCCAACACTAATGTTTACATATCGCGATTTTTGTTGCACATAGTTATAAATCAGCTTTGCTTTTTTTATCGGGTCTTTAACGTCACCAACAAGCGTTTTCATTTTTAATTTAGTTTCCTCGGGAAGTTCTGTCGTTCCTGACAAAATTTTATCGGAATACCATTGTCCGAACGTTGCCCAAGTTTTCGCATTCCCATCTACATTTTCCAGATGAAAATTTTCTAAACCCATCATTACTTTTGGAAAAATACTATTAAAACCAGGACTGTAATCTTCTTCTTTTTGAGCGGTGATCGCAGTAGCGGTATACGAAAGTTGCGTGGCTGTATCTACTGTTTTATTGATTTTAAAATTAGAAAAATTAGATTCCATCTTTTTAAAACCGAGATTCTCGGGATAATTTACATTCAAAACACTTTTTTCAACACTTACAAAGTAATCACTTAGCGGATACCATTGCGGAATGAAAGCAGTATTTGAACTTTCTACTTCGCTTTCATAAATGATGGTAAAGGGATATTGAGTGGGTGTATAATCCAAATAAATAATACGGTCGTCCGAGAAAATTGTACTTCCGCTTACGGCACTTTGATCTTTGAAATCTTTCCTTTTTATTTTCTTTATTTCCAGACCTAAGCCATCGAAAACGGATGCTTCAATATTTTTTACGGAGGAAGTTTTGCTGTAATATTCTTTTGCTTCAGCTGCGCCAAGTCCCTTTTCATTCAGAATAGTAACTACTCTTTTATTCTTGATAGTCATGTTCCTTTGAGACGAAATAGTGATATCAATTTGATTCAAACGAACTACGGCATTCGCATTTTCTTTGAGACTATCGGCAATAGATAGCGTATTATATTCGCTTTTTTGGGCAAGAAGAAATGTAGAGGAAAATAACAATAGAAAACAAGTAAATTTGAATTGCATAGTTTACATTTTTCTCAAATTTATAAGAAAAATTCGGCAAAAAAAATTTATTCTCTGTTTTTACTATCTATTTGTATGGTTACAGGGCCATCATTTAACAAAAGCACCTTCATATCCGCACCAAAAATACCTGTTTGAACTTTCTTATCCAACTCTATTTCTAGACGTCTTACAAAATTTTCATACAATGGAATGGCAACTTCTGGTTTTGAGGCTTTGATATAGGAAGGACGATTGCCTTTTTTAGTGGAAGCATGAAGTGTAAATTGACTTACCACAATGACATCGCCGTCAATGTCTTTAACACATCTATTCATGACCTGATTTTCATCACCAAAAATGCGAAGGTTTGCAATTTTATTAACCAACCAGTTGCTGTCTTCTTGTGTATCGGCATCTTCAATTCCAACGAAGACCAACAATCCTTTTTTGATATCCGCTACAATTTTTTCAGCAATGGTTACAGAGGCTGAGGAAACTCTTTGAATTACGACTTTCATTCTTATTTATGCTACAGTAGACGCGCTACATCACGTCTTTATTATTCCCTGGTTTTATCACTAATTATTCGGTCTTCATTATGAATATCCGTACGATAATGTTCATCGTCACCTTCGAGAATTTTAAGATAACTTCTATAACGGGACCATGCAATTTCATCTCTTTCCAAAGCCGCTTTAATGGCGCAATTCGGTTCCTCTTTGTGCAGGCAATTATTAAATTTACACTGGTCTTTTAATTTGAAAAACTCAGGAAAATAACCACTCACTTCTTCTTTTTCCATATCCACGATTCCAAACCCTTTGATTCCAGGTGTATCAATGATTCTGGCATCAAATGACAAATCATACATCTCTGCAAAAGTTGTTGTATGCTGTCCTTGCTTACTTGCTTCAGAAATCGTTTTTGTCTTCAACTGCAGGGAGGGTTCCATGGCATTGACCAAAGTTGATTTTCCAACACCTGAATGTCCTGAAAACATACTCACTTTACCAATCATCATTTCTTTCAATTCTTCGATTCCTTTCATTTCAGTTGAAGAAACGCGTAAGCATTTGTATCCAATTTCCTGATACACGTGCTGCATGTACAATTGCTCGTCAAGCGTGGCTTCGTCAAAAGTATCAATTTTATTAAAAACCAATATCGTTTCAATTCCATACGCTTCTGCAGTAACCAGAAAACGGTCAATAAAATTAAAGGTCGTTGGTGGATTATTTATGGTAACTAACAGGAAAACCCTATCGATGTTCGAAGCAATAATATGCATCTGATGCGATAAATTCACTGATTTTCGAACGATATAATTCTTTCTGTCGTGAATTTTATGAATAGTTCCGGTCACAGTGTCCGATGTTTCTTCGAGTTCATAATCCACAACATCGCCTACAGCAATGGGATTGGTACTTTTGATTCCTTTAATCCGGAATTTCCCTTTCATACGGCATTCAATAAAATCCCCTTGTTCGGATTTTACCGTGTACCAACTTCCTGTAGATTTGTATACTAGTCCTGTCATTTTTTAATTTACAATTTACGAATTCGGTTTTTTGATTTAAAACCTTAGACTTTGCAAAGGTAATTCTTTGTTTCAGGTTTAAAGTTTAAAGTTTAAAGTTTTTCACTTTGAATAGTCATTACTGTTAATTAGAAATAGAAAACCCCTACAGCTTTTGACAAAAAAGTTGTAGGGGTTAATTTAGAAAAACCATGGAAAAATAAATTTCCTGTTTTTAAATTGCATATGAAAAACTTCCGGACAATACTTTCAACCAAATCATCAGTTGATGACATTAGTTCTCAAATTTAAAGGTTAAATTGACTACCAAAAAAAAACCTACAAAATGCAGGTTTTTTAATAACTAAAATAATTATCGTATTCGGTCCCTTTAAGAGTTTAATATTTTCTCCTGGTGACCAATACTTTCCTGGTGAATATTTTTGAATAATTTAATTATAAATTCTTCTGTCAATCCTTTTTTTCCACCTTCCAAAATCATTTTCTCCTGGATTTCATTCCAACGATTGTTTTGCAATACCGCAACGTTAGCGTCTTTTTTCACTTGACCAATTTCGTCAGCTACTTTCATACGTTTTCCTAACAATTCCAATAAATTAGCATCCAAAACATCGATATTCGCTCTCAGTTTTGTCATTTTATTTGTAAATTCGTCCGTGTCACCACTTACTTTTCTCACTTTCAAATCTTTGAAAATTTGTTTCAATGCATCTGGTGTAACTTGTTGCGCTGCATCACTCCAAGCATTGTCAGGATCATTATGCGTTTCGATAATCATACCGTCATAATTCAAGTCCAATGCTTCCTGAGTCACTTCAAGAATCATATCACGGTTTCCTGTAATATGTGACGGATCAATGATTAATGGCAAATCAGGAAATTTGTTTTGCAATTCAATAGCAATCTGCCATTCTGGAATGTTTCTGTATTTTGTTTTTTCGTATGTAGAAAACCCTCTGTGAATCACTCCTAAATTCTTGATTCCGGCAGCATATAAACGCTCTACTCCACCCAACCATAAAGCCATATCTGGATTTACAGGGTTTTTAATCAATACAATTTTATCAGTACCTTTTAATGTATCAGCAATCTCTTGAACCGCAAATGGATTTGCAGTGGTACGAGCACCTACCCATAGTACATCAATATCATGCTCCAAAGCTAATTTACAGTGCGCTGCAGTTGCTACTTCAGTTCCCATTAATAAACCTGTTTCAGCTTTTGCTTTTTGCAACCATTTCAATCCTATTTCTCCAACACCTTCAAATCCTCCCGGACGTGTTCTTGGTTTCCAAATTCCTGCTCTAAAAACACTCACATCTGAATCTTTCAATTCATGTGCAATTTTCAATACTTGTTCTTCTGTTTCAGCACTACAAGGTCCTGCGATCACAAATGGATGAGTCAAATTGAATGCATTCAACCAATTTCTCATTTCTTTCTTGTTTTCCATCTTTTTTAATTTTTACTTTTTTTTATTTTATTCTGTGTTGTTCTTTTTAATGGTAACCTGCCCTCTGATTGCTGATTACTTTTTTACATGTATTCCGTTTAATATTTCCTTTATTTTATTCACACTTTGCATTTCATTGTAAATCGCATCATAATCTTCCTTTTCTAATAATTCCTTAAACTTTGATAAATTAGAAATGTATTCCTCCAATGTTTTTACTACCTGCTTCCTGTTTTGTTTAAAAATAGGCGTCCACATTGCCGGAGAACTTTTCGCCAAACGAACCGTGCTTTCAAAACCGGAACCCGCCATATCAAAAATATCCTGTTCGTCTTTCTCTTTATTAATTACCGTTTTCCCAAGCATAAATGCACTGATATGCGATAAATGCGATACATAAGCAATGTGTTTATCATGTGATTTCGGATCCATGTAACGAATTCTCATTCCCATAGCGGCAAAAAGCTGCAACGCTTTTTCCTGTAATTTGAAAGTCGTTTTCTCCACCTCACAAATAATATTCGTCTTCCCTTGAAACAATCCTTTTATCGCTGCCGAAGGTCCTGAAAACTCTGTTCCTGCAATAGGATGTGTCGCTATAAAATTCCTTCTCTTAGGATGATTGGCAACCGCTTCACAAATTGGTGTTTTTGTAGAACCCACTTCAAAAACAATCGTCTGATCACCAATAACATCCAACACTTTTGGCAAAACAATCAACGCAACATCAACCGGAACAGAAACAATTACAAAATCTGCGTGTTTTAAATCCTCAAAAGTCGCACCAGACTCAACAACTCCTAAAGCAATTGCTTCCTGCAAATGATTTTCGTTAGTGTCAATTCCATAAATTTTGGCTTCCGGATGCAGTGCTTTAATGTCCAATACCATCGAACCACCTATCAATCCTATTCCTATTACGTGTATATTCATTTCTTATTTTTTTGTAGCTATCCCGGATTCCCATTGCTATAAGGGCTAAGGCCTCTCTTTTTTTTAGAACTTTTCAGCTTTATTCAAAACTTTATTCTTCTTTTAACCTTAATTAGACGCGATAAATACCGCCTCTACTCAAATCTGTCTATTGCTTCTTGTACTTTTTCCTCTTTTACACAAAGTGCAAACCGAATATACCCTTCACCATTACTGCCAAAAATTGTTCCTGGCGTAATGAAAATAGATTTATCATATAAAATTTCATCTATAAATTTTTCCGCCGATGCAATTCCGTCAGGCAATTTTGCCCAAACAAATAATCCAACACCTTCTTTATATACTTTACATCCTAATTTCTCAGCCAGTTGTTCGGTAAGAATTCTGCGCTTTCTATAAATCGCATTCATCGATTCAAACCAGCTCTTGTCACTTTTCAAAGCTTCAATCGCCCCTTTTTGAATTCCGTAAAACATACCGCTGTCCATGTTGCTTTTTACTTTTAGTACGGCATCAATACAAGCTGCATTTCCTAAAACCATTCCAACTCTCCAGCCCGCCATATTAAACGTCTTACTCAAAGAATTCAATTCTAAAGCCACCTCTTTTGCACCTTCTACCTGCAACAAACTCATCGGATTGTCATTCAAAACAAAACTATACGGATTGTCATTGACTAACAATAGCTGGTGTTTTTTGGCGAAAGCCACCAATTTTTCAAACAACTGTAAACTTCCTCTTGCCCCTGTTGGCATGTGCGGATAGCCAATCCACATGATTTTCACTTTCGATAAATCCAGTTTTTCCAAAGCTTCAAAATCCGGCTCCCAATTATTCGCTTCTTTTAAGTCATAATAAACAGGAACTGCCCCTACTAAATTCGTCACCGAAGTATACGTCGGATATCCTGGATTTGGAACCAAAACATGATCACCTTCATTCAGGAAAGCCAGAGAAATATGCATAATCCCTTCTTTCGAACCCATCAAAGGCAAAATCTCCGTATTTGGATCCAACGCCACCTGAAAGTTGTTCTGATAAAAATCAGCCATTCCCTTTCTCAATTCTGGTAACCCCTGATAACTTTGGTACTGATGTGCATTTTCTTCTCGCATCGCTACAGCCACTGCTTCAATAACCGCCTGTGAAGGTTGCAAATCCGGACTTCCAATTCCCATATTGATAATCGGTTTTCCTTCAGAAGCCAATTGTCTCACTTCTCTCAATTTTGAGGAAAAATAGTATTCTTCAATTATATCCAGACGTTTCGCTGTAGTAATCATGGTTTTGTATTTTTATATTCGCCTAAAACTTTAAAGTATTCTGCCATAATGGTCAATAATGCTTTTGCCTTAGCATAATCTTCGTATTTTTCGAAAGTAACATCGACAAAAAAAGAATATTTCCAGGGAGTTTCTATTTTTGGTAACGATTGTATTTTGGTTAAATTCAATTTACAATCACTCATTACATTCAGCACCGCTGCCAAACTTCCGCGTTTGTGATCCAATTCAAATTTGATAGAAGCTCTGTTTATTTCGGTTTCTTCAACAAATGAATTCTCCTTTTTAATAATAACAAATCGTGTCATGTTATTATTTATCGTTTGGATTTCCGGAGCTAAAATTTCTAATTCATACATTTCAGAAGCCGTCTTACTCGCAATCGCTGCAATCCCTTTCAACTGATTTTGATGTATTCTTCTTGCCGTTTCAGCGGTATCTTTATCTTCAACTAATTTTATGTTTGGATATTTTTTTAAAAACTCCATACATTGCAGCAAGGCCATTGGATGAGAATGCACTTCCTGAATATCTTCAATTTTTTGACCCCTCAGCGCCATTAAATTTTGATGAATATCCAAATAATGTTCTCCGATGATGTGCAAATTATTTTTGTCAATCAAGGCGTAATTCGGAATGATCGGTCCCGCAATCGAATTTTCTATAGCCATAACCGCTTGATCCGATTTCCCGGACAATAAACTGTCCACCAACTCTTCAAAAGACAAGCATTCATCTACCTCAACATTCTGATAGTAATATTCTTGTGCAACCTGATGATGGAAACAGCCTTTTATACCTTGTATTGCAATCTTTGTTCTCATTCGAAGCTACTATTTGTTTTAATTTGAAAATGAAATTTACATCAATCCTGATTCGTATTCTACCAATTTTTGTTGTGCTTATTTCATATATACTCAAAAAAAAATCCTGATTTTCATCAGGATTGTATATTAGTTTTATTTGTTTTTTGTTTTTCAAATAACCATAGCACAATCCCTTACTTCCTAAAGAAGAAATAATAAGTATTGCTAAAGTAAAAACGGTTATTAGACATTATATTCTCTGTTTTTTAATAATTTCTATGCAAATGTATAACTTATTTCAAGCCAACCAAAAAAAATATTTAATTTTATATAACAAAAAAAGAATTCTTTGTTAAAACTACTTTATATTGCAAAATACACAAAAAAACAGCCGCTTTTTACCGATTCCAAAACGTCTTTCTGCCCCATTCCGATTCGAAAAACAAATTTAACCAGCTAAATTCACCAAAAGCCATCTTTTTCCTTCTGCAATCCGCGTTACCAGCATCGACGCAACTAAGTCACCGTTAGCATTCAACAAGGTCGCCATTGGATCTACCAATGTTCCTACAATCATCGCCGCCGGCAGAGCCTGTTCCATCGGAAATCCATAAACGGTTATAGCTAAAATTTCCCCTATATAGCCACCATTTGGAATTCCGCCTTCGACTACTGAAACGATGATCGTGATTCCGATAGCCGTAAGCAATGTAAAAGGATCGGTGAAATCTTTACCAAACATCGCAAAAACAACCGCGATTTTTATAATGGATGACATACTGGAACCATCTTTATGCAAAGGGGCACCTAAAGGAATAACGATATTCCTTATGTGACTTGGAATATTCATGCGTTCTGCTCCTTCCAGATTAGCAGGAATCGTGGCAATACTGCTGCAGGTTCCTAATGCGGTCAAAGACGGAGTAATATTATTTTTCCAAAACACATTCAATCCTCTTCTTCCACCAGCCATAAAAGCATACAAACTGAAAAACACGACGAAGTAAAAAGCACAAACCGCATAATAAAGCGCCAGCGGTTTTGCATAAGCCCCAAATAATTGTGGTCCAAAAATTCCAACCTGATAAGCAAAATAGGCCCCCAAACCGATTGGAGCCGTTTTCATTATCAGGTGCAGCAATTGTTTCATCACTTCGTTCCCGGAATTTAGAAACCGACTAAAATCCTTCCCTTTATCACCCGAATGCAAACTGGCAAATCCAATTAGAAAAGAGAATATAATAAGCGCCAACATATTTTTTCGCGACAATAATTCAAAAAAATCATTAGCGGTAAGCAATTGTGTAATTTGAGAACCCGCTGAACTTGATTGAATAGATTCCAATGGAATTTTTGAAATGATAATGTCTTGCTGAATTGGAAACAGCAGTACACCAATAACCATCAAAATAGCCGAGATCAATACGGTACTTAGAAACACACCGATTACAATTACAAATAATTTTCCCAGTTTCTCTGATTTTTCTAAATTGGCAATCGAGGATGAAATGGTAAAAAACACCAACGGGATAATTGCTGTAAACAATAAATTCAAAAATATATCCCCCAAAGGTTTAATCACTTCTACTCCTTTTCCAAAAACCAAACCTAATATACTTCCTGCCAGAATTCCTCCCAACAGCAATAAAATACTTTTGTAGTTTTTTAAGAAACTGCCTGTTTGTGTGTTTTTTAAATTCATACTGCTACCTTGTTTACGGTAAATATATAAATCTAAAAATGAATAGCAACCCACTTTGCAAACTTTGACGAACGTCTTTTTACCTATTCCGCCACAAAAAACAATAAATCAATGATTATTCTGTTTACTTTTGCAACAAATAAAATTCCATGTCAATAGAAGTAACTAATATATCCAAAAGTTATGGTGCCCAAAAAGCACTGGATAACATTTCATTTTCTGTAAATAGGGGAGAAATCGTTGGTTTTTTAGGCCCAAATGGTGCCGGAAAATCGACTTTAATGAAAATATTGACAACTTATATCAATGCCGATCAAGGGACAGCCCTGGTAAATGGACACGATGTAAACACCCAGCAAAAAGCGGTGCAACTTTCTATTGGCTATTTACCGGAACACAATCCGTTGTATTTGGATTTGTATGTGAGAGAATATTTAGCTTTTAATGCCGAGGTCTATAAAGTAGCTAAATCCAGAATCGAAGATGTAATCCAACTGACCGGTTTAAGTACCGAAAGTCATAAAAAAATAGGTCAATTATCCAAAGGATACCGCCAGCGTGTAGGATTGGCTAATGCTTTGTTACATAATCCCGATGTTTTGATTCTTGATGAACCAACAACAGGTTTAGACCCAAATCAATTAACCGAAATACGTAACGTAATTAAAAACGTGGGAAAAGATAAAACGGTTTTTCTATCTACACACATTATGCAGGAAGTAGAAGCGATTTGCGACCGTGTGATCATCATCAATAACGGTAAAATTGTCGTCGACAAAAAACTGGATCACTTAATTTCCGAAGACAAGGAACAAGTTATCGAAGTGGAATTCGATTATAAAATCGAAGAACAGGTAATTGCCAAAATAGAAAATCTTGTTTCTTATAAAAATACACACGGTATGATTTGGGAGTTAACTTTCAAAGCCGACAAAGACATGCGACCAGCGGTTTTTGATTTTGCGAATGCAAATGGCTTGAAAACCTTACAACTCAACCAGAAGAACAAAAATCTGGAAGCCGTTTTCAGAGAGATTACGAAGGAGTAGTATTCAAGTTGCAGATTTTAAATAAATTGGAGAAGTATTTCAAATACAAAATTCTTAACTTTTCCAAACGACTTTTGCCGTTTCCGAGGGAATCTCACTTTATGAAATTCTTCCTTCTCCAGATGAGATAGTAGCTAAACTTGACACCGAAATTCAAAATCTACTCTATCCCCAACTCTAAAACACTTGCTTTTATTTCCTCAATAGCAATCTGAATATCATTTTCATTGGTTCTCCAATTAACAAATGAAGCCCTAATTCCTTTACGACTTTGATAAACCGTTGGCGTTAGAAATACTTTTCCCTTATCATTCAAATGCGTCAAAAACAAATTTACTTTATCCTGATTGTGGTCTCCCACCAAAGTAAAACAAACATTGTTCAAACGAGTTGGAGCAAGTAATTCGAAATTTTTATTTTGGGTAATGAAATCATTAAATTGCAAGGCCATTTCAACACTATTTTCTATTATATCCTGAAAACCTTGTTTACCATACGCCATTAATGAAAACCAAACTGGCAAAGCTTTTAATCTTCTTGAGTTTTCAGGCAAAAAATTAAGGTAACTAAAATTCTCCAATGGATTTCCTAAATACGGTGCATTTGAGTTTTGAAAGGTTTCTGTTTGCAAGTTTTTATGTTCCTGTTTTACCATATAAAAAGCACTTTCATAAGGCACATTTAGCCATTTATGACAATCGATGGTAATGCTATCAGCATTTTCCCAGCCGCTTACCAAATGTTGATATTTCGGCGAACAAGCAGTAAAACCACCAAAAGCAGCGTCAATATGCCACCAGAAATTATAATTCTCCTTCAGTTTAGTTATTGCATTGAAATCATCAAAGTCAGCAGTATTTACAGTTCCCGCGCTTGTGATTAGGATAAAAGGTTTTCCGTTCAGGCTTTCAATATTTTTCTCTAAATCGGTAATATCGATCGCTTCCCTGTTTCCTTCGATTGTTTTTATTTTCGCAAATTTCTGGCTTCCAATTCCTAACATCGCCAAACATTTTACCGAAGAAGAATGTGGTGTGGCAGTTAGAATGTCTATTGGTTCTGAAATCCCGTTTTTTGCAAAATCTTTTCCTAATTGGCTACCATACCATTGTCGAGCAACTGCCAAACACGTAAAATTAGACATCGTAGCCCCAGTCACAAATCCTCCTAAAAATGATTTTGGCAAACTCAACAATTGCAACAATAAATTAATCGTTTCAATTTCTATTAAAGCAGAAACACCACCTTGTGCGTTTGTGGATTGAGGATTTGGATCGTAAATGGTAGTCAACCAATCACCAACAATCGATGCCGGAGTTGTTCCACCAGTTACAAAGCCCCAATATCTGGGTCCTGCCTGCGAAACCATTAAAGGCACTAAACGTTCGTTAAATTCTTCCAAAGCAGACAACACTCCCATACCAGAATCACAAAGTTTTCTGTGGGTAGTTATAGAATTTTTAGTAGAAGTAGGAACGTTATCAATTGAATTTAGGAAATCAATTCCTTGCTGTTTTACTATTTCAAGGATATTTTCGATGTCGTTTAAATCTTGCTGGAGGATTGAACTCATTTGGTTTAATTTACACATTAAAAATTCAATGAAGAATCAGCCTTTTTAAATTGTTTCAATTAAAAAACATGACTCGCTATTTGTCTAATATTTTCTGATTTTCCCATCGAATAATAGTGCAACACAGGAACGCCCGCAGCTTTCAATTCCAACGATTGTTGAATGGCCCATTCGATTCCTACTTGTCTGATGTCAGCTTTGTTTTTACACTGATCAACAGCATGAATCAAATCTTCAGGCAAATCGATTCTGAAAATTTGCGGCAATACTTGTAGATGTCTTTGCACTGCAATAGGTTTGATACCCGGAATAATAGGAACGGTAATTCCCATCTCTCTGGCTTTGGCAACAAACTCGAAATATTTTGCATTATCAAAAAACATTTGCGTTACCACATAGTCTGCACCTGCTTCTACCTTTTCTTTCAGTCTTTTTAAATCTGAAATTAATGAGGGAGATTCCAAATGTTTTTCAGGATAACCTGCAACTCCAATACAAAAATTGGCTTTGTTGTCAATATCCATCACATCATGCAAGTACTTTCCACAATTCAATTGGTTAATTTGCTTCACCAGATCTACGGCAAAATCATTCCCTCCTTCTTTTGGAACAAAAGACTGTTCGTCTTTCATCGCATCACCACGCAACGCCATCACATTATCAATCCCCAGATAGTGACAATCGACCAACAAATACTCAGTTTCCTCTTTGGTAAAACCACCGCAAAGCACGTGAGGAACTGTATCTACAGTATACTTATGTTTTATGGAAGCACAAATCCCCAAAGTTCCAGGACGCATTCTGGTTAGTTTTTTTTCTAATAAACCATTGCCTTTATCAACGTAAATATATTCTTCACGAGAAGTGGTTACGTCTATAAAAGGCGGTTTGAACTCCATCAGCGGATCAATATTATCGTATAATTCCTGAATACTTTTACCTTTTTGAGGCGGAATAATTTCAAATGAGAATAGTGTTTCTCCTTTTGCGCCTTCTATATGTTGTGTTACTTTCATTTTTATATCTTAACTTTTGAAAGTCGAATGTTAAGTACTTGACTGACTTTTGACTTTCTGACTAATTTAATCTGCTATATTTGGATTCAACCATTTCATGGCCACTTCGGTCGAAACACTTCTTCGTTTGGCATAATCAATAACCTGGTCTTCTTTTATTTTCCCAAGTCCAAAATACTTACTTTCCGGATTTCCAAAATAATAGCCAGAAACAGATGAAGCCGGCCACATCGCCATACTTTCGGTTAAAGTCACTCCAATTTCTTCTGCTACATTTAGCAATTTCCAAATGGTTGGTTTTTCTAAATGATCAGGGCAAGCCGGATAACCTGGCGCTGGACGAATCCCTTTGTAATCTTCGGCAATCATTGCTTCGGTACTTAACGCTTCATCTGATGCGTACCCCCAAATCTCTTTACGGATTTTTTCGTGTAAATATTCAGCGAAAGCTTCCGCAAAACGATCCGCCAATGCTTTGACCATAATCGAATTGTAATCGTCTAAATCCCTTTCGAATTCTGCTGCCCATTCATCGACACCAAAACCGGTAGTGACGCAAAATGCTCCCATATAATCGGTTTTACCACTATCTTTCGGAGCAATAAAATCTGACAAAGCAATATTTGGAGCGCCTTTTGTTTTTTGTGATTGCTGACGTAAAGTCAAAAATTTATCCAACACCTTTCCACTTTCGTCACGCAATTCAATGTCATCATCGTTCACTTGATTCGCTGGAAAAATTCCGTAAATTCCTTTAGCTGTCAGTTTCTTTTCTTTCAAAATAACGTCCAACATTTCTTTGGCATCCGCAAAAACAGAAGTAGCTTGTTCACCAACAACATTATCCGTTAAAATCGCAGGATATTTTCCGAACAATTCCCATGTTCTAAAAAACGGTGTCCAGTCGATATACGGAACCAAAACATCCAAATCGACTTCGATTGTTTTTACTCCAATAAAATTGGGTTTAACCGGATTGTAATTTTCCCAATCTAATTTCAGCTTATTGACACGAGCTTGCTCAATAGTTAAGAAATTTTTGTCTCGCGAACGGTTCAAAAATGTCTCTCTAAAAGCATCATATTCCGCTCTAATATCACTTGCATATATTTTTTTATCACTATTCAATAAATTTCCGGCAACCGTTACGGCTCTCGAAGCATCATTTACGTGAATAACCGTTTCTCTATATTGCGGTGCAATTTTCACGGCAGTATGCGCTCGTGAAGTGGTTGCCCCACCAATCATCACTGGAATTTTTATGTTTCTTTTGTCTAATTCCTTAGCCAAATAAACCATTTCATCAAGTGACGGTGTTATTAATCCGCTTAATCCAATAATATCAACGTTGTGTTCTATAGCCGCAGCGATAATTTTCTCCGGAGCGACCATCACACCTAAATCTATGATTTCGTAATTGTTACAAGCCAAAACAACTGAAACAATATTTTTTCCGATATCGTGTACATCCCCTTTTACGGTTGCCATTAAGATACGACCTGCAAAACTCGAAACACCATCTTTTTCAGCTTCGATAAATGGCAACAAATACGCTACTGCTTTCTTCATGACACGGGCTGATTTCACCACTTGCGGTAAAAACATTTTACCCGAACCAAATAAATCACCAACAACATTCATTCCTGCCATCAAGTTGATTTCGATCACTTCGATCGGTTTTGCTGCTGCCTGTCGGGCTTCTTCTACATCAATTTCTATAAATTCATCAACTCCTTTTACCAGCGAATGTGTTAATCGTTCCTGAATGGTTCCCGAACGCCATTCCTGCACTGCTTTTTCATTACTCTTGGTATCTCCTTTTACATTTTCGGCAAAGTCTAAAAGTCTTTCGGTCGCATCATCTCGTCTGTTAAGAATTACATCTTCAACATGTTCTAAAAGATCCTTTGGAATTTCATCGTAAATAGAAAGCATTTCCGGATTCACAATCCCCATAGTCATACCATGCTGAATCGCATGGTATAAAAACACGGAGTGCATCGCTTCACGAACGGTGTCATTCCCTCTAAATGAGAAGGAAACATTACTTACCCCACCACTGATGTGGGCATGCGGAAGATTTTCCCTAACCCATTTGGTCCCTCTAAAGAAATCCAATGCGTTCAGGCGGTGTTCTTCCATTCCTGTCGCTACCGGAAATATATTAAGATCAAAAATGATATCTTGAGCAGGAAAGTTTACTTTGTTTACCAAAATATCATACGAACGTTGGCAAATTTCTACTCGACGCTCGTAATTATCAGCTTGTCCTGTTTCATCAAAAGCCATAATAATTGCAGCAGCTCCATACCGCTTAATCAGTTTGGCATGATGGATAAATTGTTCTTCGCCTTCCTTTAAAGAAATCGAATTCACAACACTCTTTCCTTGCACTACTTTTAGACCCGCTTCGATAATATCCCATTTTGAGCTGTCAATCATGATTGGAACTCTTGAAATATCAGGTTCGGCAGCGATTAAATTCAGGAATTTGGTCATGGCATATTCGCCATCCAGCATTCCTTCATCCATATTAATATCGATGATTTGCGCGCCTCCTTCTACTTGTTCTTTAGCAATACTGAGTGCTTCTTCGTATTTTTCTTCCTTAATTAACCTAAGGAATTTTCTAGAACCTGTAACATTGGTTCGTTCACCAATATTCACAAAAACGCTGTCTGGCGTAATGATCAAAGGCTCTAATCCCGATAATACAAGGTTTTTTCTAGTTTCTGCTTGTGCCATTTTTTATTTTTTTTTGCCTCAAATTCATTAATTCAAATACACTGAGGCTATAATTCAGACGCAATACTTTGCGTCTCTTCGTTACATCGTTGCTGTTGATACTCTGGGTTTATACTCCTTTGCAATATCAGCAATCAACTTAATGTGTTCCGGCGTTGTTCCGCAACAGCCGCCTATAATATTCACTAAATTATCGTCTAAATATTCTTTGATGAATGCTTGCATCTGTTCGGGCGTTTCATCGTACTCCCCAAATGCGTTTGGCAGTCCTGCATTAGGATGCGCCGACACATTGAAAGAGGTATTATGTGCTAACGTTTGTAGATAGGGTTTAAGCAAATCAGCTCCCAAAGCACAATTGAAACCAACGCTCAACAATGGAATATGAGAAACCGAAACCAAAAAGGCCTCAACGGTTTGACCCGAAAGTGTTCTTCCTGATGCATCCGTAATTGTTCCGGAAACCATAATTGGAATATCGATATTGCGCTCGTCTTTGACTTCTTCTATAGCGAAAAGTGCCGCTTTTGCATTTAAAGTATCGAAAATAGTTTCTACTAAAAGCAAATCACTTCCTCCGTCAATTAAGGCTTCGACCTGTTGTTTGTAAGCAATACGCAAATCATCAAAAGTTACGGCTCTGTATCCTGGATCGTTTACATCCGGCGACATGCTCGCTGTTCTGTTTGTTGGCCCTATTGATCCGGCTACAAAACGAGGTTTATCTGGATTTTTTGCTGTAAATTCATCAGCTACTTCACGGGCGATTCTTGCCGATTCATAGTTGAGTTCGTAAACCAAATCTTCGAGATGGTAATCTGCCATTCCGATGGTGGTCCCAGAAAAAGTATTCGTTTCAACGATATCAGCACCTGCTTCAAAATAGGCTGCGTGAACCGCACGAATAGCTTGCGGCTGCGTAAGTGATAATAAATCGTTGTTCCCTTTTAAGGAGTGCGGAAAATCTTTGAAACGTTCCCCGCGAAAATCTTCTTCCGAAAAATTATAGCGTTGTAACATCGTTCCCATAGCTCCATCGAGTATGAGTATGTTTTTTTTAATGGCTTCTTGAATACTTGACATTTTATTTTTTTATTGTTGTGTTTTGATGATCTGAATAAAACCAAAAAAACAAATTTTTACTCCTTAGCCCCAAATTATAGTGAAAATCCTTTTCTTTGCTATCAAAAAAAGTAAAAGATTCTAACAGAAAGCCGTAACAATGACGCAAAAATTACGCCAATCATCCGCTCTAAAAAAATATCGATATGTTGTCAAGAAAAGGTTTGAGAAATACTATGGAAGTATTCTTGTGTTATCTATCTTAAATACTCAAAAAGCAAGTATAAAGTAGAATGTAGCACCTTCTTTAAAGATAAAGGGTTGCTAAGGTTTCATCGGGTCTTTCCCTCCGCCTTTCGTGATAACTTTCAATAAATATAGGAACACTGCAAAGTAAAGACATAGCGTTAATAATTGCAAGTATTAACGCTATATTTTTTTATTAGTTTTATACTATGGCTTTTACCACGGCTTTTGGAGCCTCTTTACGGGTTCCGTCAAATCCGTCAACACCAGAAACTGTAGTATATTTCAATACATATTTCTTGCCTGGATTGATAATTTGGTACGCTGCCTGACACATTAAAGTCGCCTCGTGGAATCCACAAAGAATCAGCTTTAATTTTCCAGGGTATGTATTTACGTCTCCAATGGCAAAAATTCCCGGAATGTTCGTTTGGTAATCCAATGCATTATTTACTTTAATTGCATTTTTTTCAATATCTAATCCCCAGTCTCCAATTGGACCTAATTTTGGAGTTAATCCAAAAAGAGGAATAAAATAGTCCGTCGCAATGGTTCTGTGCGCTCCATTTTCTTCAATATCAATTGATTCTAAATGTTCGGCACCATTCAAACCAATTACCTCAGCAGGGGTAATCATTCGTATTTTCCCTAAATCTTTCAACTCTTGTACTTTTTCAACAGAATCTAATGCCCCTCTAAATTCATTTCTTCTGTGAATCAAAGTCACCTCAGAAGCGACATTGGACAAGAAAATACTCCAGTCCAAAGCAGAATCACCACCTCCGGCAATTACAACTCTTTTGTCTCTGAATTTCTCTGGATTTTTGATGAAATATTTTATCCCTTTATCCTCGTAAAATTCAATATCTTCGATAAGTGGTTTTCTTGGCTCAAAACTTCCTAATCCACCAGCAATCGCAACAACCGAAGCATGAAATTTCTTTCCTTTATTTGAGGTTACAATAAAACTTCCATCTTCTTGTTTTGCTATAGTTTCTGCACGTTCGCCAAGAGTAAAACCAGGTTCGAATTGTTTGATTTGTTCCATCAAATTATCAACTAGATCACCCGCTAATACTTCAGGAAATCCTGGAATATCATAAATAGGTTTTTTGGGATACAATTCTGAAAGTTGTCCGCCCGCTTGTGGCAGTGCGTCTAAAATATGACATTTTAGCTTTAACAATCCCGCTTCAAAAACTGCAAATAAACCTGTTGGCCCGGCCCCTATAATTAATATGTCTGTTTTAACCATTTTTTTATTCTTTATATGTGTAATTATGCTAAACTATTTTACTGCAAATTAACGATTGATTTTTACTAATTAAAATGATAAATATCAGTCGTTACTTAGTGGCTCTTTTTATTCTTTATTTTTTAACGATTCGGTGATTTCATTCATTTTTTGAACTTTTTCTTCGAAATTCCCTTTCAGCGTTTTGCGATATTCATTTAGGTTTTCGACCATTTTATTGATATCGTCCGGTATTATTTCTTCGAAAAATTCACGTAATCTTTTGGCGGTTGTCGGTGATTTACCGTTTGTTGAAATAGCTATTTTGACATTTCCTTTGGTTACAATTCCTCCCAAATAATAATCGCATAATGGGGGTGTGTCGGCAATATTGCAAATCAGATATCTTTTTCGTGACAATTCAAACACACGTTTATTGATTTTTAAATCATCGGTACAGGCAATAACCATGTGCCGCTTCTTCAACATTTTTTTCTTGAACTTGGCCTTAGTCAATTTCACGGAAGGATGCCTTTCAACCAACGCTTCCAGTTCAGGCAAAAACTTCGGTGCAACCACCTCAACATTTGCATTGGGACTGGATTTTAGCATAAACGATAACTTTTCTAAACCCACATTTCCTCCGCCTACAATAAGCACATTGAGGTTGTGTAATTTTAAAAATATTGGATATAATTCGTTTGTTTCCATTACTACCTTATTTCAGATGCTATAAATTCCTTGTAAAACCCTTTGAGCCTGATGCTTTCTTCTACCACTTCTCCGATAACAATTATCGCTGGCGAACTTAATTTGTTCTCCTTCACAACTTGTTGGATCGTGTTAATTGTTCCAACACTCATTTTTTCTTGCGGAGTAGTTCCGTTTTGAATTACCGCAACCGGAGTTTTTCCTTTAGACTCTTTTTGAAACAGTGATACAATTTGCGATAATTTACTCATTCCCATCAAAATCACAATTGTTGCCGAGGATTGTGCTGCAAGCGCCACATCATGTGACAAATTCCTGTCTGATGTTGTACCTGTTATGACCCAAAAGCTTTCGGAAATACCTCTCTTTGTCAAAGAAATTCCTTGGTAAGCAGGAACTGCAATTGCCGATGAAATTCCGGGCACTACAAATGTAGGGATTCCAAAACTCTCTGCGTATTCTATTTCTTCGCTTCCACGACCAAAAATAAAGGGATCTCCCCCTTTTAACCGAACCACATTTCCATAAGTAAGTGCATTATCTACAATCAACTGATTGATCTGGTCTTGCGAATATTCATGTGCTCCAATTCTTTTACCCACAAATATTTTTATGGCATTTTTTGGAGCATGATTCATTATTTCTTCATTGGCCAGCGCATCGTACAAAACCACTTTCGCCTCAGCAAGTGCTTTTACTCCTTTGAGAGTAAGCAAATCCGGGTCGCCGGGACCCGCACCTACTAAAGTTACTTTTGGTTGTATCGCATTAGGCATCCGCTAAATCTTTTGCTCTATAGTTTTCAATATTTTCAAAAAACGAAACTGCTTCCTGAATGTATTTTTGTGCAAATGCTGCAGAAGGATCATTCGCTTTTATTTGGTATACTAAATCTTTGAAAGAGGTACTCAAATTAATTTTATTACTTTCAACAAAAACAGTATCAAACAAATCGATAATTCCAGCGTGGTGATTCGTTTTTTGATTCTCGGCAAGCAATAACGCTTTAGCACCGTTAACAAAACCAGCATAGGCTAAATAAATGGCATCTGCCCATTTTTTATCTTCAAAAGCTTCCTGTGCGAAAGTTAATTTGTCTTTGGCTTCCAATAGTAAAGTAGCCACTAAATCAATAACTACACCTGCACATTCACCTACCCCAACTGCTTTCACATAGTTGTCGGCATTTCCCCAATCTACGAAATCAGCTTCGGTAAGGTTAGTCAAATCAGCTAATGGCTTCAAGAACTCATAGAAATATTTCTCTCCTTTTGCATCGTAATAATCCAAGAATGATTGTCCGTTGGCATTCGCATCAAAATCATTTAAGATAAAACGCAACGCATCTGGTCCTCTTCTACTTGGAATTTTGATCACTTTGTCAGAAAATCTTCCTGCTCCGTTTCCTAAATTTCCTCCACCCAATAAAACTTGAAGTGCCGGCGCGACTAATTTCCCAGAATTAATGGACATTCCCTGAAAACCAATTTGCGCCATATTGTGTTGTCCACAAGCATTCATACAACCACTAATTTTAATTGTGATTTCCTGATTGTTGCTGTATTGTGGATATTCTGTTTCTAAAACTCTTTCTAATTCTACTGCAATTCCAGTACTGCTCGCAATTCCTAAATTACAAGTATCTGTCCCTGGACAAGCGGTAATATCTGCAGTACCATCGTACCCTAAGGCCACGAAATCAAGCTTCGCTAATTCTTGGTAGAAAAAAGCTAAATCATCTTCCTTTACGTGACGGATAACAATGTTTTGTCTTAAAGAAAAACGCAATTCATTGGCTGCATAATTTCTAATCAAATCCGCCAATAATCTTGCTTTATCAGTATAAAAATCGCCTAAAAGGACTTTGATACCAATGGCTACATACCCTGCTTGTTTTTGAGGAATTACATTCGATTTTTTCCAGGCTTCGAAAGCAGCTGTGTCTTCGATAACCACTTTTGGCGCGACTAATAACGGAGCTGGAATTCCACCGTCAAAAGCGGCAGTGTCAATTTCAACCGTATGGCATGATAATGCTTTTTTCTCTTCGTCAACCAATCGTAAAAATTCGTCTCTTCCTAAATCTTTAATTAAGAATTTCATACGTGCTTTCAATCGTTTGGCTCTTTCCCCGTAACGGTCAAATATTCTCAAAACCCCTTCGGTTGTCGGGATAATTTGGTTTACCGGAATAAATTCAGACAATAATTCAGCATGACTTGGCTGAGAACCTAATCCACCGCCGAGCATTACTTTAAATCCTCTTTCGCCATTTACAATTTTTGGAATAAAACCTAAATCATGCATATAGCTCAAAGCGGTATCTTTATCCGAAGATGAAAATGAAATTTTGAATTTACGTCCCATTTCCTGACAAACCGGGTTTCTCAAGAAAAATTGAAACAACGCGTGTGCATAAGGCGATACGTCAAAAGGTTCATCCACATCGATTCCTGCTGTTTCACTAGCCGTAATATTTCTCACGGTATTACCGCAAGCCTCTCTCAAAGTAACATCATCTTTCTCCAATTCTGCCCAAAGCTGCGGTGTTCTGTCCAAACTCACATAGTGAATTTGAATATCCTGACGGGTTGTGATGTGTAAACGTCCTGTTGAATATTCATCCGAAACTTTAGTAATACGCAACAATTGTTCGCTGGTCACCTTACCGAAAGGCAATTTGATTCGGATCATTTGAACGCCTTCCTGACGTTGACCGTAAACTCCTCTAGCCAAACGGAGGCTACGGAAACGCTCATCATCAATTTTTCCATCACGGAATAAAGCAATTTTTCTTTCTAAATCGATAATGTCTTTTTGGACAATCGGATCTTCTATTTCGTTTCTAAAACTTTGCATCTGTAGTTATGTTTTTAGCAAAAGCTAGGTTTAGTTTATAAAACCAACTCCTGCAGTTGTATTGGTTGCGGCATCAATTAAAATAAAAGCTCCGTTTGATTTGTTGTCATTGTAGGCATCAAAATACAAAGCTTTACTCAACTTAATATTCACTTCACCTATTTCATTAATTGCCAATTGAGTTGCCGGAGTTGAACCCGAATAATCCGTTGCAATTACATTTTTCACACTTTCGATTTTCGCCAAAACTCTATTCGTATTGTGCTGTATAAAATATTTTGTTCCTGGAACTAACTTTTTGCTGTCCATCCAACAAATTGTAGTATTGATCTCTTTTTCGATTTTAGGAAGCTCATTCGATTTCACAATCATATCGCCTCTGGTCACATTAATATCATTTTCCAATTCTATTGTAATAGACGAACCTGCAGTAGCCTCATCATATTGCTTGTCGAAAAAATGAATATTCGTCACTTTAGATTCTGTCAAAGAAGGAAGAACCGTTACTGCATCTCCAACTTTTATATTGTCTCCGTACAACTTTCCAGCATATCCTCTAAAGTCATGGTATTCCTCCGTTTTTGGTCTGATAACTGTCTGAACCGGGAAACGCGCCTGTCCTTTTTCGTAAACATCTTTTGGCTCTAAAGCCTCTAAATGTTCCAATACTGTTTGCCCGGTATACCAAGGCATATTTTCTGATTTATCAACCACATTTCCACCGTTGATAGCACTTAACGGAATGTAACTAACGGTTTGCTCTTTGAACGTGCTTTTAGCATTTAAAGCTTGAAAATCAGCTTTGATCTTATTGTACACTTCTTCAGAATAATCAACCAAATCCATTTTGTTTACCGCAACAATCACTTCTTTCACTCTCAATAAATTATTGATAAAAAAGTGTCTGTAGGTTTGCTCAATAACCCCTTTACGAGCGTCAATCAAAATAATTGAAACTTGTGAAGTTGAAGCTCCGGTAACCATGTTTCTCGTATATTCGACATGACCTGGAGTATCGGCAATGATGTAACTTTTCTTTGCAGTCGAAAAATAAATATGAGCTACATCAATCGTGATTCCCTGTTCTCTTTCGGCAACCAAACCATCAGTAGCCAATGAAAAATCCAGGTAATCGTATCCTTTTTGTTTGCTGCTTTTTTCTATTGCTTCAATCTTATCTGTAGTCAACGATTTTGTATCGTATAATAATCTTCCGATTAAGGTACTTTTTCCGTCATCTACACTTCCTGCTGTTGCTATTTTTAAAACTTCCATTTTTATTTTGAGTTTAAAGTTTACAGCGTAAAGTTTTAAAAACTTCACTAATAAACTTCTTGTTTTTTATACTTGTTTGCTAATTTTTAAAAATAGAATTCTAAAAATAACCTTGTTGTTTTCTTTTTTCCATCGCAGCTTCAGAACGTTTGTCATCAATTCTGGCTCCTCTTTCAGAAATAGTTGAAGATCTGATTTCACCAACCACTTCTTGAATAGTTGCTGCATAAGAATCAACGGCAGCAGTACAACTCATATCTCCAACAGTTCTAAAACGAACAATTCTTTCTTCGATTTCTTCATCTTCTTCCTGAAACACAAAAGGAGAATGGGACCAAATCATACCATCTCTCAAGAATACTTTACGTTTGTGTGAAAAGTAAATAGATGGAATTTCGATTTGCTCTTCTTCAATGTAACTCCAGACATCTAATTCTGTCCAGTTTGAAATTGGGAACACACGAACATTTTGTCCATTTTCAATTTTTCCATTCAAAATATCAAACAATTCCGGACGTTGGTTTTTCTCGTCCCATTGACCAAAATCATCACGAACAGAGAAAATACGCTCTTTAGCTCTTGCTTTTTCTTCATCTCTACGTGCACCACCAATACAAGCATCAAATTTAAATTCTTCAATAGCATCCAAAAGTGTTATCGTTTGCAAACTGTTTCTGCTTGAATATTTACCGGTTTCTTCGACTACTTTCCCTTGGTCAATAGCATCCTGAACATTACGAACGATTAATTCCAATCCTAATTCAGCCACCAATCTATCTCTAAACTCAATCGTTTCAGGAAAATTATGTCCTGTATCTACGTGTAACAATGGAAAAGGAATTTTTGCAGGAAAGAATGCTTTCTGTGCCAAACGTACCAATGTAATGGAATCTTTTCCACCAGAGAAAAGCAAAACTGGCTTGTCGAATTGAGAAATCACTTCTCTAAAAATGTATATCGCTTCGCTTTCTAAAGCGTTTGTTTTTAATATTGAACTCATTATTCTTTGTTTATTTGATTATTGCTTATTTGCTTATTCGTCAAGACGATTAAACAAACGAACAGTTAAACTGTTATTTTTGGTGTAACCCACATTCTTTATGACTCGATTCCCATGACCATCTTCCCGCTCTTATGTCTTCACCAGGAGCAATTGCTCTGGTACATGGCGCACAACCTATACTTACAAATCCTTTTTTGTGCAGTGCATTTTGTGGCACATTATTATCATCAATGTATTTTTGGACTTCGGCTAAAGTCCATTTTAATAATGGGTTGAATTTTATAAGTTTAAAATTGGCATCGTATTCAAAGGCTGCCAAATCATTTCTATTTTCTGATTGTTCGGCACGTAACCCGGTAATCCAGATTTCATTCCCTTTTAATGCTTTAGTCAACGGCGCTACTTTTCGAATAAAACAACATTCTTTTCTATTCTCCACTGATTCGTAGAAACTGTTTGGCCCCTTTTTATTTAATAATTCCTCCACTGCGGTTGCTTCCGGAAAATAGGTTTTAATGTCTATTTTATACTTTTTCAATGTCTTGTGAAAAACATCATAGGTTTCCTGAAACAATCTTCCTGTATCCAGAGTAAAAATCGTAATCGGCAAATCATTTTTTGCAATCAAAGCGGTTATTACCTGATCTTCCTGGCCGAAAGAAGTAGAAAAAACAACTTTATCCTTGTATTCATTAGCTAAAAAAGCAAGCGTTTCCTCAATGGAAAAATCTTTTGTTTTATCTAATAAAGCGTGTACTATTTCTGTATTCATAATTCCTTTTATCTTTTATAATAATTTCGACAAGGTTCTTAAACTCAAAATGATAATTAACACACCTACCAAAATCATCATCGGTTTTCTTTTGATTTTATTGACTAATAAAGCAGCAATTGGCGCAGCAATAACACCACCTAAAATCAGACCTATAATCACCTGCCATCCTTGTATTCCTCCAAAAATCATAAATGTTATTCCACTTGCAAAAGAAACCGCAAACTCGGCAGCATTTACGGAACCGATCGTATATCTGGGATTTCGACCACGTCCCAATAATGTAGAAGTGACAATTGGCCCCCAGCCACCACCTCCAACAGCATCCATAAAACCTCCAAAAGAAGCCAAAATATCGAGGCGTTTCGTTTTCTTTTTAATAATGTTTTTTTGCATTGCTTTTCTGATAATTATAACAGCCAAAGCGATCATATAAACTGCAATAAAAGGTTTTATCGCATCCCCATCAATTACGTCAGACAATAAATAAGCTCCGGCTATAGAACCCAAAACACCTGGAATCAATAAATGTTTCACTAATTTTTTATTAATATTTCCAAATCTATGGTGAGAAATCGCAGAGGCTCCTGTAGTAAACATTTCAGCAACGTGAACTCCTGTACTACTGATTGCAGGAGGAATTCCATAAGCCAATAAGAAAGAAGTTGATGTCGCTCCGTACCCCATTCCTAAAGTTCCATCCACTAATTGAGCAAAGATCCCAATACAGAAAAAGATTAAAAACTCCTGATTAAACCCACCTATAAAGCCATTCCATGAAAATTCAGCATGGTGATTATACACCAAGGTAGATATCAATCCTATTAACAAAGTAACTGGAATAACTACCCACAGACGCTCTTTGAATGTCACTTCGGTTTTTACAACCACACTATTTTCTTTCAATTCTTTATTCATGTTACGAGGTGAAATTAATTTAATTCAACATTATCCATTACCCTATCGGAATACTAGATTAAGATGCAAAAATAACACATTTTACTTAACTACAAAACTTATTTTAAAAAAATGTTTGTTAAAATGTAATATCCGCTAATGAATTGTTTTCCAATATCATGAGTGTATTGTCCCGTACCTCAGTCATTAGCTTATGGACCGAGCAATTTGCCTCATCAATACAGTCATCACATTTTTCATAAAAGTTATGACTCACACAAGGCAATAGCGCTATAGGTCCTTCAAGAATGCGATATACATGAGCCATATTAATATCTTTTGGCTCTTTGATCAGGTAATACCCTCCGCCTTTTCCTTTTTTGGCTCCCAAAAAACCAGAATACCGTAAGAGTAGTAAAATACTTTCCAAAAACTTAATAGAAATATTTTCACTTTTTGCAATATCCGCAATAGGAACCGGGGTTTGGTTCTCCTGTCGAGCCAAAAATGACAACGCTTTTATTCCGTATTTAGTCTTTTTCGAAAGCATTTTAAAAGATATAAGATTGAAGATTAACGATTTTTGATTTCAAATTTTAAAGTAATTCTGAAACCTGCCTGTTTTTATATTGTAACAACAAAAATATACTTTTTGATTTAAGAACAGCCAACGGAGAGTAACGATTTTTGATGTGGATTACATCCGCATTCAAAAATCGTCATTCTTCCTCAGCACGCTTACAAAAGTGCCTGGTCTAAATCAGCAATTACGTCCGCCACGGTTTCTAAACCAACAGAAACGCGCACCAATCCATCAGTAATGCTTACTGCCAATCTTTCTTCAACGGATAACTTACTGTGTGTTGTCGAGGCTGGATGGGTTACAATTGTTCTGGTATCACCTAAATTTGCTGAAAGCGAGCACAATTGAATTTTATCCAAAAATGCTCTTCCCGCTTCGATCCCACCCTTTATTTCGAAAGCAACGATATTTCCACCTAATTTCATTTGTTTTTTTGCAATTTCATATTGTGGATGCGATTTTAGGAAAGGATATTTCACACTTTTCACATTCGGATGACTTTCCAAAAACGCAGCAACTTTCAAAGCATTTTCGCAATGTTTTTCTACGCGAACAGCTAATGTTTCTAAACTTTTAGATAAAATCCAAGCATTAAATGGAGATAACGCAGGTCCTGTATTTCTTGAAAACAAATAAATTTGTCTGATCAAATCTTCGCTTCCTACAGCAACACCGCCTAAAACACGTCCTTGTCCGTCAATTAATTTTGTGGCAGAATGAACCACTATATGTGCTCCAAACTTTATAGGCTGTTGAATATATGGCGTTGCAAAACAGTTGTCGATAATCAATATTAGGTTGTGTTTTTTGGCAATATCCCCTAATAATTGCAAATCAATAATGTCTACTGCAGGATTTGTAGGTGATTCTGCGTAAAGTATTTTAGTATTTGGTTTAATAAAATCCTCAATTGTTTCTGGTTTATTAATATCGAAATACGAAGTTTCAATATTCCATTTTGGAAAATAAGTGGTAAACAAAGCGTGTGTAGAACCAAAAACACTACCTGCCGAAACAATATGATCCCCTGAATTCAACAACGCTGCAAAAGCAGAATATACAGCGGCCATTCCTGTAGCAAAAGCATACCCGGCTTCAGCCCCTTCCATTTTGCAGATTTTTTCGACAAACTCAGTTGTGTTTGGATTGCTGAAACGGCTGTAAATATTTCTGTCTTTTTCTTCCGTGAAAGAAGCACGCATATCTTCGGCATCTTCAAATACAAAACTGGATGATAGATATAAAGGCACAGAATGCTCTAAATATTGTGATCTTCCTATTTGTGTACGTATCGCTTGGGTTTCAAAACCAAATTCTTGTTCGTTCATTTTCGATTTTTTGTTTAAAGTTTAAAGTTGTTGGTTATCGTAGGACAACCATCACTTTATACAAACTATAATGATTTATTATTTAAAACTACTTTATATTTTATTGTGGCAGTTGGCTCTACCGTTTTAGCAACTGAACAATATTTTTCAAAAGAAAGTTGCGCTGCTCTTGCTGCTTTTTCTTCATTAATAGGTCCTTCCAAAAAGAAAATAACACCAATTTCTTTAAATGGTTTTGCTTCTCCTATTGACACACGAAGTCCTTCCACCTCCGCTTTGAACGAAGTAATTTCTTGTCTTTGTTTTTTAAGGATCGAAATCATATCAATCGCACTGCAACCAGCAACACCCATCAATACCAATTCCATTGGGCTAGCCCCCATATTATCGCCTCCAAACTCAGGTCGACTATCTACATTGACAACATGTCCTCGTTCGTTTTTTAATTCAAAATGGTAATTATCGTTTACTCTTTCTAACTGTATTTTCATCTTAATTTCTTTTTATTTTCAATCTTATGTCTAATTCCAAAGTTTTGAGTCAAGTTCTGCAATCTTATAGCACTATCCTTTATCCGACAATCTCAATATATCTCCAAAAACGCCTCTTGCAGTAACGGCTGAACCTGCGCCTGCACCTTGAATTACAATTGGTCTGTCGCCGTACGATTCAGTGTAAATTTCGAAGAAAGAGTCAGAACCTTTCAATCCGCCCAAAGCGGTATCTGAAGGTACAGAAACTAATTTTACTTCCAGGTTTCCTTTATCATTTTGCAAATCTCCTGACAATTCCCCTATGTATCGTAACACGTGATTTGGTTTTTGTTCGCTTTTAATTTTATCATAAATAGCATCAAATTCCTTCAATTTATTTAGAAAATCAGAAACGTCACCTTCCCGTAAATGCTCCGGAATTAAATTCTGAATACTAATTTCTTCAAATTCATTTTGCAAATCCAATTCTCTTGCCAAAATTAGTAATTTTCTACCAACATCATTCCCACACAAATCTTCTCTTGGGTCTGGTTCGGTATAACCATTATCAATTGCTTCTTTCAATATCTCACTAAACGGAGCGTCTTTTGCAGAAAAATTATTAAATAAATAACTCAGTGTTCCCGAAAAAACGCCTTTGATCTTCGTGATATTCTCTCCTGAAAGATGCAATAGTTTTATCGTATCAATCAGTGGCAATCCCGCTCCAACATTGGTTTCATATAAATAACTCTTTTGATTATCAGCTAATATTTTTCGCAATTTTTTATAAAAGCTATAGCTTAAGGTATTCGCCACTTTATTTGAAGAAATCAAATCGAAACCATTCTCTATCAAAGGAATATAATTTTCTACAAATGCAGCACTTGCTGTATTATCAATTGCAATTAAGTTCTCTAAGTGATGCTCATTTGCATAAGCGATAACATCATCAATTGTGTACGAAAACCCATTATTCTGGATTTCATTTTTCCAATTTGGAGTGACGCTGTTTTTATTTAAAAGCACATTTTTAGAATTTGCAATTGCAAAAACATTCAGTTTTATATCTTTTCTTTTCTCAATGGCTGTAGCCGATTCCAGTATTTGGTTAATCAAAGTTCCACCTACTAATCCATGTCCGAAAATCGCAATATTAATTTTTTTAGAAACTCCAAAAATCTCTCCGTGAATCACATTTAACGCTTTGTGAAGTTCCGATTTTTTCACCACCAAACTCACGTTTTTACCCGTAACGGTATTATTGAAAAGGATGGGAACAATTTTATTTTTTATCAATGCCGTATACGGCTTATGGAACGTACTCAAATCCTGACCAATGATAGAAATCACCGAAACATTATCGGTTACCGTTATTTTATTCACATCTTTCGAATAGAAATCATTTTCGAATTCTTTCTCTAATTCAATCATTGCTTTTGTCGCCTTATCGGCATCAACTACCAAACCGATTCCTCTTTCTGAAGAACCCTGAGAAATGATGCTTACACTAATATCATTATCACCCATTACTCTAAAAATACGAGCATCAACTCCGGTTTTTCCAAGCAATCCTCTGCCTTCCAGATTTACCAGCGATACATTTTCAAGAACTGAAAGTGTTTTAATTCCCGCAGCATTCGAATTAGAAGTGATTAATGTTCCTTTATTTTCATGGTTGAATGTATTTAAAATACGAAGTGGAATGTTTTTTTCCAATAAAGGAATAATTGTTTTGGCATGAAGAATCGTTGCTCCAAAATTAGCCAATTCATTCGCCTCATTAAAAGTCAAATGGTCTATTTTTTTAGCGTCGTGAACTAAATCAGGATTAGCAGTGTAAATTCCGTCAACATGCGTATAATTCTGAAGCTCATCCGCATCAATATAATTAGCAATCAGTGAAGCGGTGTAATTGCTACCGTTTCTTCCCAAAGTTGTGGTATCGTTCTTACTATTGGAACCTATAAAACCGGTAACAACATTGACGGTTGTCCCATTATTTTGTTTGAAATAATTGATTACATTTTTTTTCGAAATTTGCTCCAAAGGCTGTGCATCACCAAATTTAGAGTCCGTTTTGATTAATTCCCTTGTATCTGCGAAACGCGCATTTACTCCATTTTTGATTAAAATAGCCGTTAGCAATTTTGCAGAAAGCAACTCTCCCTTTGAAAGCACCTGATCTTTGATTTTATTACTGTAATCACCAATTAAACTTACCCCTTCAAAAAGTTTTTCCAGAACGTTAAATTCTTCTGACAGATCTACGTCCTGATAATCGTCCTGCTGGTATTTTTTGAAGTCTTCAAATAACGGCTTATAATTTCCGTTTTTAGAAGCAACTCCTAAAATTTCTTCCAGCTCATCCGTAGCATTTCCTCTTGCCGATACTACTATGGCAATTTTTTCTCCTTGATTTACTTTATCCGTAATAATAGCGACTACTTTGTTTATTCCCTCGCCATTCGATAACGATTTACCTCCAAATTTTAATATTTTCATTGTGTATGTTTTTATAGTGTGTTGCCCCTAAAAAATAGACGCAAGCAAATTGTCTAATTGTTTGTATTCTATCAGAAAAGCATCGTGTCCGTGAATGGAAACAATTTCCTGATAGGTGATGTTATTTTTATATTTTTTTAATTCCTCATACGTCGCCCTATTTTCACTTACCGTAAAAAACAGGTCCGAATTAATTCCGATGATGTGAATATCGGCTTCAATTTTAGATGCAATTGCTTCAAATGAACCGCTATTCCGGGTAATATCTATTGTTTTGAGCAATTGATTCATCATTTTATAAGATGAAAGTTGGAATCGTTTTTGAAGTTTTTCACCGTGATGACACAACCAGCTTTCTATATTAAAAATGGCCAGCTCCTCATTGGTGGTTCTCTGAAATTTTGCAGCAAAAGATTCAGGGGTTCTATAACAAAGCATGGCATGAATGCGGGCATCTTCAATTGGCTTTGAAGAATTATTCAAAATTTGTTCCTGCAAAAAGCAATTGGCGATCAACCAGTCGGTCGATTTCCAATCGGTCGCTATAGGAATTAAATGTTGCGTGATTTTTGGTTCCAAAGCCGCTATTTCCCAGGCAATTCCGCCGCCAACTGATCCGCCAATAATAGCGTACAGTATTTCAATTTTCAAAAAACGAAGGCCTTCAATAAAAATTCTGGCAATATCTCTGGCGTTAAAATCCAAATAGTTTTCAATGATGGTATCGTCAAAACCGTTTCCAGGAACATTAAAAGCCAGTATGGTATATTTAGCGGTATCTATGGTTTTGTTTTCACCAATTAAATCATTCCACCAGCCAGTCACTCCCACAACCTGGGAATTGCCGGTCAATGCATGATTTACCAAAACTATTGGAGCGGAATGTAAAGCTGGTCCAAAAACCTGAAAACTTAAGTTTAAGGCAGCATAAAAAGCCCCGCTTTCCGTGGTGAAATTTTGTAATGTAATAGGTGTTGGTTTATTTTCCAATTTTCAAATCTTTTATGATTTTTTGATTTGTGTCTGGAAATATTAGAAAGAAAGCTAGAAGTAAACTAGGAGAATTCTTAGTGTTATCTTTCCACATCAGGATGTGGTAGAATGCAGCACCTTCTTCGATAAATCGAAGGGTTGCTAAGGCTTCACCGGGTCTAATCCCTCTGCCTTTCTTTATAACATTTCAATACAGTTCTGAACTTAAAGGCACAAATTAACTACTATTTTTTTTAAGAAACAAATTTTTATAAAAATTGATTCTAATTGTTTCATTGAAAAACAATCTCGAAAAACAACTCACAATTATTTTTACGACGAAGGAATGACCCCTTTAAGTGGATTTTATCCTTCGCCGAAAGAACAACTTGGAGTAACAGTCTCAAGTAAATCAAAACTGCTATTGGAATTTGATTCTTTAAATAAAAAGTTCTTCATTTTCTTTTGAATACATTAGAAAAAGCAAAGAATTTGGCACCATTTTTTGCGCTGAAGGATCATTTTTTGATATTTCGAATCTTGGATGAATCAATTCATTTTTTGAATCGTTACCGTTTTCTGTTTTGTTCCTGAAACTAAAGTTTTTTAGCAACCGAAAGGTCCTTGGGAAATATTTTGATGCTCTCATAATTTTAAGATATTAGGTATTATTATTTTTTTGATTAATTGGATTCTGAAACAAATTCAGCATAAATAAAAAACCCTTTTAGATACGTATCCAAAAGGGTTTTAAGTTGTGTTATAAACTTATACTTTTGGGATCAACAGACATTAATACACATAATGGCATTGGCACAAAATCTGTTTTTGACCTTAGAATTATTTATTTTCTGTTGCTTTAGCGTATTCATTTTATTCCTGTTTTTATTATTGTTTAAAAAATTACGTTCGATGTATTTCAAAAAAAAAACCTCCCGTTATCCGGGAGGCTTTTTGCTATATAAATTTTTAATTTAAATTTAAGCAATAAACGACCCGCAGGATTCTTCCTGAATGGCTTTTGACATATTGCACACATTAAATTTCATCTTTGTTTTTTTTTCTTATTGCAAATATGCTAATTGTTTTTGAATTTTCCAAATAAAAATCATAAAATTTAATTACAATTATTCTTGCCTCATTATCAAACCGTTTCGATTCGTTTTAAAGGACCAGAGAGCAAAAAAATTATACCAATTGCGCTTTTCTTATGCCTTCGAAAACTGCTTTCAGGTCTTCTTTCAAATCCTCAATATCTTCCAAACCGACCGAAAGTCGGATTAAATCTTTAGAAACTCCGGTTGCAATTTGTTCCTCGTCGGACAATTGCTGGTGCGTGGTGCTTGCAGGATGAATAATTAGTGATTTTGTGTCGCCAATATTCGCCAGCAGAGCGAATATTTTAGTTCCGTCGGCTACTTTTTTAGCCGCTTCAAACCCTCCTTTTAATCCAAAAGTAACTACTCCGCTTTGTCCTTTTGGCAAATATTGCTGCCCTAAAGAATAGTATTTACTCGATTTCAATCCCGGATAATTCACCCACGCCACGTCTTCCTGACTTTCTAACCACTGAGCCAAAGCCAAAGCATTATCACTGTGTCTCTGAATACGGATAGCAAGCGTTTCTAATCCCTGAATAATCTGGAACGCATTGAATGGACTCAAAGCAGCACCATAATCCCGCAAACCTTCTATACGAGCTTTAGCAATAAAAGCAGCATTTCCAAGGGCCTCGTGATACACCAATCCATGATAACCCGCAGAAGGCTCTGTAAATTCCGGAAATTTTCCATTGGTCCAATCAAAATTTCCTGCATCAATAATAACACCTCCAAGTGAAGTTCCGTTACCTGTTATGTATTTAGTCAATGAATGGATGACGATGTCCGCTCCATATTGAATCGGGTTCAGTAAATAGGGAGACGCAACCGTATTATCAACAATAAAAGGTACTTTGAATGCTTTGGCTTCAGCAGAAATAGCCTTCAAATCCAACACATCTAATTTTGGATTCCCTAAAGATTCCACAAAAAATGCTCTGGTATTCTCTTTGACTGCATTTTTAAAATTAGCCGGATCGGACGGATCTACAAATGTGGTGGTGATTCCTAATCTGGGTAACGTCACTTTTAACAAATTATAAGTCCCGCCATACAAACTGTTGGAAGCCACAATTATGGTCCCCGGCTTTTAGCAATACCAATAACGTTGTGGCAATTGCAGCAGTTCCTGAAGCAGTAACTACTGCCCCGATTCCCCCCTCTAAAGTGGCTAACCGTTGTTCCAGAATGTCATTTGTGGGATTGTTTAATCTTGTATAGATAAATCCGGCTTCCGCAAGACCGAAAAGGTTGGCGGCATGTTCAGAGTTATTGAAAACATAAGAACTGGTTTGATAAATAGGAACGGCTCTGGTTCCTGCGTTTTTTGTTACGTCGTGTCCTGCGTGCAATGCGTTTGTTGCAAATTTTTGTGTGCTCATGATGTTTAGGTTTTACTATTAGTATTATTTATTTTGTTATTAATTTTAGATTGTGATACGTGTTGTTTTTTTTAATTTATTCCCTGTTTTTCGCAGCATTGGGTCAAAAAAAAAGTCCTTTTGGATGGCTTACCAAAAGGACTTATAGTTGGAACTATAACAAAGATTATATCTTTCACTTTTGGCAATAGCAGATCGGGATGCACTTACGCATCATACAACATATCATCATTTTATTTGCTACTGTTTTTTTCATTGTATTTATACCGATTGTGTTTCAGCTTCTTTTTTTAGTTTGACAAAATGGAATTCCTTTTTCTTTTTTCTTTCTTTCTTTTTTTCTTTCTATTTCTTCCCTAAAACAAAAAAAACCGCTGCGGTTAGCAGCGGTCTTAATTGTATATTTTTAAATTATAAAGCTATACAATAGTGAATGCTGCGGAAGATTCTGGCATCATGCAACACATATTGATAGTAACTAATTTCATTTTTTTCTTATTTGATACAGCAAAATTGCAACTAATTTTTGAATTCACCAAATAAAAATTAATTTATTTTATAAACCCTATAGAAATAGTAGAATATGTTAAATTACTTCATTTAAATTAAAAAAAACAAAAGATTAATTTGCAATTCAAAATGGTTTCATACATTTGCACCCGAATACAAGAGGAAAAATTTGAACTGATTGCAACCTCTTCATAATGAAACGAATTCATTATGGATGCTGAAAATTTTTCAGTAGAAAAAATGCTAAAGCAGAAACTCTTCTTTAGTCCTTTTCAGCAATTATTTTTTTCTCGCTTAATTTTAAACTAATAATTATTATGGCCTATTTATTTACGTCAGAATCTGTAAGCGAAGGACATCCAGACAAAATTGCAGATCAAATTTCGGATGCATTAATTGATAATTTTTTGGCATTTGATGCTGACTCAAAAGTAGCTTGCGAAACTTTAGTAACTACTGGTCAGGTAATTTTGGCTGGTGAAGTAAAATCAAACACCTATTTAGATGTACAACAAATCGCTCGTGACGTAATCAAGAAAATTGGTTACACTAAAAGCGAATATATGTTTGAAGCCAATTCTTGCGGGATTCTTTCTGCTATTCACGAACAATCAGCTGACATCAACCAAGGTGTTGACAGAGCAAATCCTGAAGAACAAGGAGCTGGAGATCAAGGAATGATGTTTGGTTATGCTACTAATGAAACGGATAATTACATGCCATTGGCTCTTGATTTATCACATAAATTATTACAGGAATTAGCCATTTTAAGACGTGAAAATAACGAAATTACTTATTTGCGTCCAGATGCAAAATCACAAGTAACTTTAGAATATAGCGATGACAACAAGCCTATCCGTATTGAAGCTATTGTAATCTCAACACAACACGATGATTTTGATGAAGAAGCAACAATGCTTGCCAAAATCAAAAAAGACATCATTGAAATATTGATTCCAAGGATTATTGCAAAAAATCCTGCGCATGCTCATTTATTCAACGACACAATCCAATACCATATTAACCCAACCGGAAAATTCGTAATTGGAGGACCACACGGAGATACCGGACTTACGGGAAGAAAAATTATCGTAGATACTTACGGTGGAAAAGGGGCTCACGGTGGTGGTGCATTCTCTGGAAAAGATCCAAGTAAAGTGGACAGAAGTGCAGCTTATGCTACGCGTCATATCGCTAAAAACTTAGTTGCAGCTGGTGTTGCAGATGAAATTTTAGTACAGGTTTCTTATGCCATTGGCGTGGCAAAACCGATGGGTATTTTTATCGATACGTACGGAACCTCAAAAGTGAATTTAACCAATGGTGAAATTGCTAAAAAAGTAGAAGCTATTTTTGATATGCGTCCTTACTTTATTGAGCAACGTTTAAAGTTAAGAAATCCTATTTATAGTGAAACTGCTGCTTACGGACATATGGGTCGCACGCCAGAAACAGTAACTAAAACTTTTTCTGCTCCGGGCGGTAATGAAAAAACAGTTACGGTAGAATTGTTTACTTGGGAAAAATTAGATTTTGTTGCACAGGTTAAAACAGCCTTCGGATTGTAATTGTCTGAAATTATTCATACAGAAAACCCGCAATTCATACCGATTGCGGGTTTTTTTAGCGCAGACGCAAATTCAAAATCCTTGCCTGAAAAAGATGGAATATATTCTTGGATTGCCGTTACAAATTATACTTCAAAGAAAATATTAAATACCTCGGCTGCACCGTATATTGTGAAGTTCTTGTCGAAAATTGAGAGAAACTGTCGTCGTTTAACCCAAGTTGCAGGTCTTTAGCCCGAACTGCCACTGTCTATAAGTGATTCACTTTTTTTTATTTCCAGTTTGTGTACTACAGACTTTTTAGTAAACGGATAATATTTCAATTT
>NZ_JBLVPW010000021.1:0-68444 GCF_048286715.1 Flavobacterium kochi | reverse complement strand
CCATTTTACTTCGGCTTCAGCCATATTAAAATCAACAACTTTATCCCATTGTTGGTACCATGTGAAATTTTCTTCTGCTATTTTACCCCAAAATTTTCTGGGCTCACGAACTGATTTTTTATATTCTTTAAAGTATTCTTCTAGATTGTTTATTTTATATCGACTCATATTTTTTGATAACCCGTTGGGTCCGATTATATTATTTAATTTTTAATGTTGGGGATGGCTTATCAAAAATAAATTTATTTGGACAAAGCTTTTCTGATAATTTTTTGACTGTTAGAAAATCTATTCGGTACAAGAATAGGTATTCGTTAGTTTTGCTGTGCTGTTCTTATAGAGGCAATGCTTCTCTTCCAAATTTTTCATTGATGATTAGTGCAGCTGCTTCATAAAAAGCAAAAGAACCACATAAAATCCCTTCATAGCCAGCAATGGTATGAATGTTTTCGTTTCCTGTAAAACTGGCGACAGACAGGAGTAAAAATAAAATCACTAAAGAACCAAAAATAAGTTTTCCAATAGTATTTCCGTTAAGAGTACCTATAAAAAAAGCCAATGTAAATATCCCCCACATGCCTAAATAAAAGCCCATTGAAGTGCCGTCAGGTTTTGCTATTCCTAACAAAGGAAGTATCCATAATGCGACAAGCGATAGCCAAAAGAAGCCATAGGAAGTAAAAGCCGACATTGCAAAAATATTTCCTTTTTTCCATTCCATAATACCAGCAATTACTTGCTGCATGCCTCCAAAAAATATTCCCATTCCCATAATCATAGCATTGAGTTCGAAGAATCCTGCATTATGAATGTTTAGTAAAATAGTGGTCATTCCGAAACCAAAGAGTCCCAATGGTGCTGGATTAGCTGTAGTGTCTTTAATAATTTGTTCCATAAAGATTAAATAAAATTTAGAGTTGTTTTTTGTTAGTTATCTTGTGATTTTTATTCCTTTTTTATTAGGAAAATTGTATTTTATTAACAGATAGTTCGCAAATATATCAAACCTGTTCGATTTTTCGTATATTTTTTTGATCAAATCCAAAGCTTGTAGGGGAATCTAAAAAAGTAATTTTTACAGAAGAGTAATAAAACGAAAAACCCGAATATTTCTATTCGGGTTTTGTGGTACCTCCAGTACCATTAATTTTAAATCTTATGATTTTTATATTAATTTGATTAACCTTTGAAAGTGTTATTAATAAAAGGTTTAAATGATTTTAAATTTAATTGAATACAGCTAAATTCAATTAAGTTTTAATTTTAAAGCACCCTATTAAGCACCCTATTTATATTTTTATTATATTTGTGTATAACATAAAAGATATGATTAAGACTATTGAAAATTCAAACGGAATAGTAAGATTTGCATTTAAGGAATCTATTAAGCAACTAGAAAACGACAAAAAGAAAGAAAGTTTAATTTTCCTTCATTTTTCTTATGGTGGGAATAGGTTTAAATATTCAACAGGTTACAAATCTTGTTTTATTGATTGGGATTTTGACAAGCAGAGAATAAAACAAACTAAATCTAATATTATTAATGCTATTGAAGTAAATGAATTTTTAAGTAAAATTGAAAATATAATTAAAAAAGAGTACTCTCGTTTAATTGCTGAACAAATTATTGTTTCAAATGCAGTTTTAAAGCAATTTTTAGATAATTATTTGAATAAGAATGTAATTGTAGATAATACTAAACCAAAAACATTTTTTGAGTTTTGCGAAGACTTTTTAGGATTAAAAGCAAAAGAAATTAGTATAATTACTAAACGTTCATACAAACAAACTTTGTTAAAAGTAAAAAATTACGGAATTGAGAACAATGAAAAAATAACCTTTGATTCTTTTGATAAATCCTTTGTTTTAAATTTTATTGAATACTTACAGGAAAACGATTTTTCACAAAATACCATTTCAAAACATTTGAAAAATCTTAAAACATTTTTGATTGAAGCAAATCAAAAGAGATTAATTAATAATATTGATTTTAATATTAAAGATTTCAATGTTACTCCTGAAGAAACAACTGCAATATATTTATCTGAAACAGAACTTGAACAAATGCTAGAATTAGGCTTATCAGATAAAAAGCATTACGAACTTGCACGAGATGTTTTTTTGATAGGTTGTTACACGGGTCAAAGAATTTCAGATTACAACGGTTTAACAAAATCATCTATAAAAACTATTAATGGGCGTGAATATTTCTCTATTAAACAAAAAAAGACTGGTACAAAAGTAAATTGTCCAATCACTAAAGAAATTCAGCAAATAATGAATTTAAGATATAATGGAGAGCCACCTAAAAAAATATTAGAAAAAGACTTAAACAAATACATCAAAAAAATAGGCGAAATACTTAAATTTAATGAAAATATTGAATGTATTTATAATAAAGGAGGTAGAGAAATAATAGAATACATACCAAAACATAAACTAATACATTCTCATACTGCAAGAAGAAGTTTTTGTACTAATAAGTATAAAATAAAAATGCCTGTTTTTGATATTATGCACTTTTCAGGTCATAAAACCGAACGAGAATTTTATAAATATATTAGAATAACTGGAGAAGAAAGAGCTTCACATATTGTTGATAGTGGGTTGTATTTTAATATAGAGTAAAACACACTTCCCACACTATTTGTTTATGCAGTTGGGAAGATTAATTTTTAAAACAAATCTCTTATTTCAATTTCAAGAGCTTTACAGATTTTATGTAATGTTGTTATAGAAGTACTTATTTCTCCTCGCTCAATCCTTCCCACTTGATTTCTAGGTATATTGGCATCATACGATAGAGTTTCTTGAGATAGATTTAGTTCTAATCTTCTCAGCCTTATTTTTTCTCCTACCGATTTTATTAGCGTTAATTCATCATTTTCTAGCACAGTTTAAAATTGCACCTATCTTGTAAATTAACTTGACACATATTTGTGTCATTTGATTATTTTTACAATATTTGTTTAATCTTAAAATTTTAACATTATGAAAAAAACGTTTTTACAATTTTCGCTAGTTTTTCTTCTATTCGGTTTGACTACTAACTTAAAAGCAAGTACACCTATAAAACCATGTTCGGAATATTTACAATCAAACACTTATGAAGCGTACATGTATCATAATGGTAATTGGAATAAAGGTCGCATTACGATGAGACAAACAGAAAATGGTTATGTATTATCAACATATTCTTTTAGTGATATCTATACTATAAATGGTCAGCAACTTTCTGGAAATTTTTATGCAGACCAAAGACTAACGAGATTAAACCCTAACAATGACCTCGCAAAGAATTATAATTTCACTCATTATGTAGATATTCAAGGTGTAAAAGCATATATTATAGCAAATTAGACTACTAAAAGATTTCTATTTCTTTTTTTGCAAAGCGGTTAAATCTATATCTAGCGGCGTATGGACAGAATAGAGGGTGTACTTTGCACTGGAATACTCAACAAAATGAGGAATCCCGTAAAGCAATGTCAATTATACTTATTACTATTACATCAGTTTAAATTTTAACAATATGAAAAATTTACTGTTTGCACTTACCGCACTTTTGCTCTTTTCATGTTCATCATCTGATGAAAACTCTAATAATTCCGACTTACATCCACCCGCTTGGATTCAGGGGACTTGGGTAGAGGACGAGACAATAAGTGTCGGGGGATTTACTTTTTCCAAAGATGATTTGTGCACAACCCTAAGCACTATGACTACTTGTTGGAAATATATTCTAAATATTTCTCAAGGACAAGCTACAGCCGAAGAAGAAATAAGCAATACGGACTATTGTAAAAATCAAATCTGGAGGAATCTCAACTACTTATCATTTCAGAAAACATTCCGCAACACAAATCGAGGCCATAACACCATCTGGATTAAATCCTATATATAAAAAACAATAACAACTATTCATTTTATTTACTTTAAAAATTACACTTATGTTTGGACTATTTAGTAAATCACCCGAAGAGAAATTTATAAAAGAACTCACTGGCATGATTGGTAAGAGTGTCAGATCAGCTTGCAAAGATGCTGGTGATGATGAAATGCTACAAGGTATTTTTATAATGAGCGCTATTGGCTCTTGTAGGGAAGCATCTTTAAATAATGCACCACAAATGGCAAGGCAATTCAATATTCCATTACATAGAGTTAATCAAATAATAGAATTTTGTATCAAAGAATCTCATAATCATTATTTGGAGGAATAACACATTAATCATCATTAAAAAATGTCATTAACAGATTATTACAGGAAAAGGAATAAGGACACAATACAGTACGTAAGATTGCAACAGATGCAACCACCATCACTGAAAGAAGTTCAAGAACAAGTAGAAAGAGTGAAGCAAGGAAGAATTAATAGAACTTAAACAAAATGATATTAATACGCAAAAAACTTTTGCTTTGAAAGTACAGAAAAATTAAGCGTTAGCTAGTGGCTCTTGTTGCATAAACTAAAAATATATAACAATTGAGAGTTAATTCTAAAACCCACGCTCTAAAAATGTTAACCTCACATTGGGTTGTGTGATTAAAATCTTAAACAAATGGAATACAAAAGAATTATCATATTTCCAGAGTACAAATTATATTTTAATCTTCCAGAACCATATAATACAAGTACCATAGGAGAGTATAAAGAACTTCTTAGATTTATTACTGAAACTTATATTAAAGAAGCTTACAATGTATTTAAAGAGGCGCCTAAAATAGAAATGTTAGATGAGCTTTTATTAAGAATAAGAAAGCGCTTAAGCACAACTATTTCTCTTGCATATAAATGTTGTAGCACTTCAAGTGTCTACTTAGAGATTGACCATCTTGATCTTTCTCGCAGTTTAATGAAAAATTTCAAAGAGTTTAGAGATTATAGAGAGGGAACTCTGAAAATAATTGGCGAAATGCTCGATGAGATAAATTTAAATAAGTAGTAAAGTGGTGTACTTTGCTACGGAATAAGTGGCGACCTTTAGTGGTTCTTCGTCAGAATATCTATATAACTTATTAAATTTTATACTTAAATATGGAAAACAACCCATTAGTTGGAGCAATAGTAGGATTAGTAGCTGTATCAAGTATTTATATTTGGCAATCTCACAAGTTTAATAAATTACAAAAAACTTTATTGCTTTTATGTTTTGTATTTCCACCATTACAGTGGGTTATGATATTTATTGTTATTTATTATAATGAACATAAAGCAGAAAACACCCCTGAAAAAACAAGTGTCAAAACACTAGTTGAAGCTAAAACTAAACTTAACACTTCTATTGATAATCTAAAATATTTAAAAGAAAAAGGAATTTTAACCCAAGAAGAATACATATCAAAAGTTGAAAAAATAGAAACTGAAAAAACTGAGCAAGAATTAAAAAACTCAATAGAATATATACAACTAAAAAGTTTATTTGATAGTAATATTTTAACAAAAGAAGAATTTGATAACAAAGTTAAAACTTTAATTGAGAAAAAATCGCTAACAAATATTGAAAGAAATGATTCTTCCGATTCTGAATTTATATTAAATACTGATTTAGATGAAGAAAAATATATTCCGAAAGTAATTGAAAAAAAAAATAATTTTCTTCCCTATTTTATTGTTGCAGTAATTTTAGTGGCAATAGCGAGTCAAATTAATTGGAATGAAGTAACCGATTTAATTAAACATAAAAATGAAAAAGTTTTTGTTGAGCCTGCAATCGATACGACAGCAGTTTCCTTAAACAATCACAATAATACAAATAATGAACCAGTAATAAATTATTTAAAAAAATATGTCTATCTAATTATAACAACAGAAGAACCTAGACTAGTTCACAATACAGGTATATATATACCTTCAGGAAACCCACTAATTCCAAATACACATACAGAAGATATGGATTATGTAGTTTATGACAAAAATACATATACAACTGAAATTGAAGAAATCCCTGATTACAATGAAGATGTTAAATATAAACTTTTAGATAAGGCTGAATATGATGTTAAACAAAAGATTAATAGAGGTTCTAATTTTCAAATGGATTTATTTTTAAAATGTAAAGACGAAGAAAAACGAAATTCATTAAAAGAAAATTATTCTAAAATTGCTGACAGACAAATTTATACATTTGATAGTTATGCGGAAGCAAGTTTGGATAAACATAAAAATACAAATAAAATTAATCAAAAAATAGAATTAGGAAATTATAATGTCATAGAAAACACCGAAGAAAGAGTATATTTTTATAATAAACCAGACAATTCTTTTAGAGGAAAAGGATATTTAATTGGTGGAGATTTAGTTTATGTTGAGGAAATAGAAAATGATTTTGGCTATGTAAATTTTACAAATCAAAAAGGTTTAAATAGTAAAGGTTGGGTAAAAATGAAATTTCTAGTGCAAAACAAATAAAAAAAGCCGTTACATAACAACAGTTAGAGTTGCGTGCATAACATGAACAATGAAATTTTCATTATCGTGTAAAGTGCCGTACTTTGCTACTGAATAAGTGGCGACCTTTGCAACGGAATATCTAGTTTACGAGAAACCGTAAAGCAAATGATTTTTGATTGCTTAAATTTAAGCACTATTAATTAAAAAAAATGAAATATGAAAAAGTTATTATTTGGAGTTTTAATATTATTTAGCATTATGAGTTGTTCAGAGGATACCAAGACACATGATGTTATAGCTAATCAAGAAACGTCAATGAAAATTGGTTTTACAAGTAAAAAAACAAATTTAACAGGCAAAAACGTTAAAAGAGGTGTATTGCCTATAACTGTCGATTTTATAAATATAACATCGACAGGTCTAAATGGTTTGACAATAGATTACCCATTTAATATAGTGCCAAATGAAACTGTTGATGCTTCTGATGATTTCATAATTAAGAACTTTCAAACTGGCGTCATAAGTTTAAAGGTAGTAAATTATCTTAAAGGAGGTAATACTGGAAATAATTATAGAGAAATAATGGTATCGGATGATAGGAGCATTAGCGTGATATTTAACGACTATGACAAACGAGCTCCTATAATGTTTTATAGCTCTGTCAATAAACAAATAACTGCAGTAGCTGGAGAGAATGAACCAGTAGTATTTGAGTTGATTCCTGAAAATGGTAGAATACTATCAATGTTTGAATTATCCCAAGAACTTAAAGATCTCAATTATACTGCTAAAATCGAGGGCGGTATGGATGGTGCTCTAAATTATCACATTTCGGCAATAGTAAGTAATTTGAATAACGTCATTAACGAAGAGTCTGGAGGTCACGTTGTTGAAAGTCGTAACGGTTGGATAAATAAATACAAAGTAAGCATTTACAACGACAAATCCGAGTTGGTTATGGTTTATGAAATTCCATATACAGTCGTGAAAGGAGAAAGTGTTAATGCTATATATACCATAACGTCAGATAAAATACCGAGTACAAATCAGTTGCCGTCAACTATTATAGTGCCTCTATTCAAATCGGACAATCCGACAAACATAAAAGTTTAAAAATTAAGACAAAACAAAAAAAGGCGATTGCTGTTAATTCTGTAAAACCTAATGAAAACAATAACGCATAAAACATACATAGCACAAGTTACATTTGGATTATTTAAAGGATATTCAAATAAACTTATCTCTTTAAAAGAATTTAAAGAATCTCTATTTTTTGCGCAACAAAAGATAAAATTAGAAAATGATATTGCTTTAAGTGTAAAGCTCAGACATTGTGAAATCCTGTGCTTAGGACAAGAGGAACCTTCAATCGAACTGGAATTTATTCAATACCCTAAATTCCCGCAAGAAGAATCAGCACTCAAAAATGCCATAGTTGAACTGACAAAGATGATGATGCTTGAACTCGAACAAAATAGAGTGGTTATAGTTTTTTCTGATGAAACAATAATGTTGGAACAATCCGATGCTATAGACCCAAAAATTAAGTTGTAAAACATACAATCAGTAGTAAAAAGATGAAAAAAATTAATCTTGCATATCCCGCATTCATCAACAACAATTCCATTTAAAGAAGGATATTGCGTATCAGATGAAATTCTCAATCAGGAAATACTGAAATTAACAGATTGGTAACAGTAAAATAATTGAAGAGATGAGAACCATAACCGTTCAAGAGATGAGCGTATTTGATTAATAAAAATTTGCAGATGAAAAAAACAATCCTCTTACTTATCTTTTATTCAGCTTTTGTGCATTCACAATCTGCAACTAATTTTTTAATTAATGATATTGATAAATTCTCACAAAAACAGATGCTTCCTTTAATTATAACAGAAAGTAAAAAATATGGATACGAATTTATTAGAACAAAGGAAGGGGAATTTATATATAAGGGAAAAGATTCAAATCAAATTTCTTTAACCAAAAGTATTTATGACTATAATCTTGAAGGTTTTCCAGTTTATTCTATTGGTCATATTTGTAAAACTTATTTTTTTTTCGGGGACGATATAAATAAGGCATTAATATGGAAAATAAATACCGAAATTATTTTATCTAAGTATTCTAATGTTAGTATAAATCAGATTTTAAATACCTATTATAGAATTCAAGAGCAAATAAATAAAAGCATTAAAAAAGAAAATTTTAAAGTTTCTCAGACTATTGATAAATTTAATCAAGAATCTTATTTTGGGAACAAGTACGATGTTGTCAAGGAGATTACTTTTTCTAAGCCTTGCCCCTTTTCCTCTGATGATTGTAAACAAGAATATATTTTAAGCATTGGGCAAACTAAGGAATCTAAAACAGATAACGATGGTTCTATTTCTGATCATTTTTATTTGGATTTTACTATAAAAGATTCTGAAATAGCGAAATTTAATGATAAAGTTAATAAATTGATTGTAGATTCAAATAGGTCATTTAATAATTCATTTGACAAAATAAGATTTTCTGTCAAAGGTCAAGATATGAGAGAAATTAATCAATATGATCTTGAAGCGATGGTAAGGTTTTTTATTCATGATTGCGAGAAAAATAATATTAAGATTCCTGAAATTAAAAAAATCACTTCAACATTTGAAGTTTTACAGGGGTCTACAATTGCTCTGGCTTATGGGTATAATAATGATGATGAAGTAATTATAAAAGTGGATCCAGCAAAATGGGCAAATTGTCCGATTGAAAAAAGATGGTATGTGTTGTATCATGAATTAGGTCATGATGTATTAAATCTTGATCACGGACAAGGAGGTAAAATGATGTTTAATTTTGCAGAAAGAGATTACACTTGGGATGAGTTTTTTAACGACAAAGAATATATGTTTAATTTTAATAAATTTTAATTTTTATCCAGCCATATTTTATCATTAAAATTCTCTAAGGACATAAAGTGTTTGTAATCAAACGGTTCTTTTTTGGTGTTCAGTTCCTTTTAAGTATATAATGTCAGAATTTTTTTTTGATACGACAGCAGAATTTACAATCATAAAAAACAGAGGGTTTACTTTTGTTGCTTTTTCATCTAGATTTTCAGCTATTGGATATTTCGGTTCGATTTGTGCCAGTAATTTCGGTCGGACCGTGCCACCCATTTCGGTCAATTTGTGCCACTTGACTAAAAAGCCATAGTATTCCGGTTCGATTTGTGCCACTATTTCGATTCAATTTGTGCCACTTGGCTAATAAGTCATAGTATTCCGGTTCGATTTGCGCCACTTTGAAAGATCAAAATCAGCTACTATCTTGTTGTTATCTAAAACAATACGATATGGCTAATAAACTTGATCCTAGGGACCATATTGCCAAACGGCGGTTATATGCCGTTGTTGTTACGTTTTAATTCTCCTACGGCAATTTCTTCCATTGTGAATAAACTAAAATATGTTCCCTGTACTTTTGCAAATGACATAGGATTAAAACTGTTAAACCCGTCTTTTGGGAAGCGCTTTTTATTAATTGTTGTGAGATACAATATGTTTTCACGAACAATTTCAATTGAAAATCCGTGAATTATTGGAAATATCAATATTCTATTCTTATCAGGGACACTTAAATCCATAGATTTCTCATTGAATTTTGTTTCTAATCTACCGCAGATAAATTTCTCAAATGGATTTCCTTTTTCATATTTAGCTGAATTATATTCGATGTTTAAAACCTCTACAAGAAATGTGTTTCCGTCAGCATCTTTGAATTCGAAATCTATGCTTTTATTATTTTGTTGAACACTTTCGTATTTCAATAATTCCGCGTTATTTGACAAAACCAAACAAACAGCAATTTCTCCTAGAACATTTTTAAAATCGTTCTGTTCAAAATTATTTACAACACTTAAAACAAGATTTTTAAATTCTTTGTTTTTTTCAATTTTGGCAAACTCGCCTAACAAAAAATTAAAGTAACCCAATTCATTTCGTATTTCTTGACTTTCATTTTTTGCTACTTCTTCCACAAGCAATAAAAAAGTTACAAGAAAATTTCTATTAGCAGTTTTACCATCGTTTAAAACAGTAAATGTATATGACTTTTCTATAAAGTTTAGAAACTCATTTCCTGTTAACAAACTTAAAAGGTTTGGAATATACAATTGAAAAAGTTTTTTGCTATTTTCAATGATTGTTTCATTTAGCATCTTTAAAAATATGATTAGTTTTAATAATTATGCGTTTCCTTTATTTTTAGAATTTTCTAAATCAAAATTTAGTTCTTTTTAAGTAAAGTTTTTTTTACGAACTCAATATCATCATTTGATTAAATAGTTTCTTTAATACTTTAGCTTTAGACTTTTGTTTGGATTGTTAAAAATGACCATTTCAGTAATCTATAAATTAATCTAATTGGATAAAGCAAACCAAAAAGTATAGCACTAAAGATAAGAATATTAGACTTTTTTTCATTTTCATTCAAAAAATATTTTTTCGAATAATTTAATTTGTCAAGTAATATACTTTTTTTCTTTTGAAAGATTTTCGTTTTTTTAATTAGATTAATTTTTTCTAAAGAAAATAAACTTTCAAAATCATCTATGTAACGATGTATTTCGTCATCAGAAGAACCGTTGTTGTGCATTTCGCTTAATCCATCAAATAAAATTTTCTTTTTATCTGGTTCTAAAAAGAAATCATTTATATTTTTATTTTTATCGATTTGTAATTGAATAACTGAAATCTCATTTGCAATTGTATTAATGTTTTTTCCCGAATAAAAATTCCGTATCAATATAATTGCCCAAAATATTAATACTATGACAACTAATGAAAAAAAGTAAATAATTTCTTTTGCAATTGTTTTTTTTGATATTGTTTTCATTTTTGTATTTAGTTTCGCTTACAATGGCATATAACTCGTATATAGGTACCTATTCCAGTGAAAGTGTGCCACTGATTCCAGTACAAAATGTACCTTTTTTTTGTGATGTTTTCTGTTGTTAAAATTAGATATATTTTTTTACTGTTTTTTCATTTTTTTTCTCATGGATTGTCCTTTCAATTCAAAGCGTATTGCAGAGTGTATAATTCGATCTAAAAACGCGTCAACCATTTTTTCCGGGATTAAATCATACCAATTTTTTACCGGAATTTGTGAACAGAAAATAGTTAATTTCCTCTAATTTCTGTCTTCTATTAGATCCATCAGGATCATTTGGTTTTCTTGATATATTGCTTGTAATCCAAAATCATCGAGTATTAATAAGTCATGACTTTCTATTTTATTAAGCTCTTTGATGTAGGTTCCATCTCCTTTTGCCTTCATTAGTTTGTGAAAAAGTTTTCCAAGTTTGTAATACAAAACTTTGTATCCTTTTATAAGATTGTTGTCCTAATGCTGTCGCTAAATAGCTCTTTCCGGTACCTGTACAGCCTGTGATTATTATGTTTTCATAGCTATCTATAAAGGAACAATCCGATAGGCGTGTGAGTAAGTTTCTATCGAAATCACGTTCTGATTGGTAGTGAATCTCTTAGTCTTCTTCCAAAGAACTGTCCTCCTTGTTTTAGCCGCTTCAAGGACATAAAATCAAAAAAACGACGGAGAGTGTTTACAGATGGAAACGCCTCTGCAAGCCCCCTAAATCAGCTATGCAAACCGTCAATATAATCTTTAAACTCATGCCAGTATCTTTTTATTGTTAGAATACTAAGTCCCGCCTCTATGGAAACCTTTCTTTGAGTTATTTTTCCATCTTTTTCAAAATCCCAACTTTCTAGTATCAAGTAAATTTTCAATCTCGTAGCGTCTTTTCTAATCTTTCCGATTTCTCTCCCTGTAATTTGTTGTTTTTCTTGGCGTGTTAAGGCTATATTCGGATTAAATAATATTCTCCTTTCTTTATTCAGATACATTTCGAGTTCTCCGTCCGCTCTTTTTTTCAATACATTTTCTATAATTTTATTAACTTCAAATTCTGATAATTTTGGATGCATTTTGTCGTTCAATTGATTGCTGATAATTTCCAATAGTCCTTTGCCGCATGCGCGATTTAACGTAGAATAATTGGACAAAACCGTAAACATTGTACTGTTTCTTGCACCTTCTTTTATCGTATTTGGAATAAAAGGTTGGCAAATTTTTGTTTTATCTCCACCAAAAACCAAATATGGAGTTTCTGCATTTTCGCCCGTAAAATAATCACTTATATTGTTGAATCGTACAGCATCGTATTTGGTATTTTCAATTAGGGTATCATTTGGTAGTATACCTTTCTTTTCTTTCTTTAATGTATTACCTAATGATACCTTTTTTATTTCTTTATATTTATATACTGTAGAATTACAATTGTAATACAATTCACTATCATAACTCAGTACCGTCTGTTGCGTAGCCTTTCTTGCTCCAGAATCGGTTGTTATTCCAATAACTTCAGATAGTTGATTATAGGCATCCCTGAAATTCATTTGAGTTAAATTGTCTATTTTTACTAAAATCCCGAATCCTAAATTTGATAACGATTTCCATTTTGCAAAAACATAGTCATTGTCAGGAATAGTTTCTATGTTGTCGGCATCAAGATATAGTAAACCTGTTGGAGCTATAATATTTGTATTTTTTACGGAATCTTGAAACAGGAAATTAAATCGGAATGTAGGTAGCTGATTTTTTTTTATAGAATCATACCCTTTGTTTCCTTTGCCTATTTTCCGTGCTTTCTCGATAGTTGGCAGATATTTATTTCCGTTTTTGATAGCGTCTAAAATAGTATCAATTGAAACCGTTTTTTGTACTTCCGACTTGTTTACTGCTTCATACTGGGTAATCTGATAAGTTGGCAATTCGATTTTATCGATTGAAAAAGGATGTGCATAGTCTTGAATATTAAATGGGTTGGAATATCTAATTTGATTTCCGTTGGTATTTGTATATGAATTTGTCATTGTTTCTTTGGTTAAAACAAGGCAAAAGAATTCCTAACCATATAGAAAAATACAGTTGCCTTGTAATGTTGGTTAATTGATTTTTCATGGCAGACCTGGCCAGTAAGGGAAGATTAAATACTAAGCTGTATGGCTTAACTTATCCATAATAATAGACCTTTGATAATAGACCCTATTACCCATTTTTTGCGCGGGTAAAGTCTTATCATTGTTCCAATTAAATAATGTCGTGTAAGACACGCCTAGTAGTTCGCTAGTCTGCTTCCTTGATAGGAGTTCATCTGATTCAACTTGTGGGTTTAGTTGAATAACGTTGTTGATTTTTTGAAGCTCTGCTTTTACACAGTTTGAAATAATTTCTGTAAGTTCAGAAATATTCATTTGAATTAATTGTACGCTTTTTTCAGTCATTTGTAATCTTTTAAAATTTGTTTTACAAAGGTCAGAAAAGGGATAAAGGGAAAATAAAGGGATTTTATATAAAGAAAAAATTATTGAATTGACTTTAATCTGCCTTTATTAATTTGAAGGTCTTTTTCAATTTTTTCATATAGCTTTTTAATCCTTTTAGTATGCGAGTCAATTCCTTTATAATATTTTTGGTAATCAGTTCTACTGTGTTTTAAGATTTTTTCCGCATTAAAATTTAAAATATAATCAAAATTATTTAATTTATAAAAATCAATTTTTTCAATCTCTGTGAAGTAATCTAATATGTAAAATAAATAGCAAAAATTATAAAACTCAATTTGTTTAATATCTGAAATGTTTCGCTTATGTAAATTGTCATATTTATTACTAGAAAGAATATTTAAAATATTATCTATCTCTGGTTCAGTAAATCCTTTCTGACTTAGATAAGTTACCAATTTCTTATATTTATCTTTCAATTGTTTTAAATCTTCTAACAACCCTTTGTCATATTGATTAGAGTTGTTATTGTCGATATCTTTATTATTAAACAGTCTATTTTCTAAAAACTGGTACAGCAAATAATCTAGTGAATTATTAACTTCTGGAATATCAACAGAATAAACAATTTTTGAACAATCGTCTTTGCCTAGAAATTCTAAATAACTGATTAATGATTTATTAAAATCAAAATAAAGCCCTTTCTCGTCGGAAAACCCTTTGAACTGGAAATTATTATTTTCTATACTGTTAAAAAGTTTTCTTTTATACTCACTTTTTTTGTTCTCTATATGTTCTTTTGATAAATCGAGATTTAATAAATCTTTAGTATTCTCTATATTGATTATTTTTTGCTTTTCTGTCTCGATGAATTTTTTAGAGGTAAACTCAATAATGTCAATCATTTGTTTGTAGTAACTAATAAAAACATTTTGATTGTAATTCCTCAATTCAAGATACTTATGAAATAGAGCGTGTAAATCAGATGTTTTAAATTCTAAATCTGTAGGCGCACCCGAACCGTCTCCATCTGGATAGCCCTCTGTGAAGTTGTCATTCAGATAGTTCAATAAATTATTTATTTCTTCGCTATTAAGCAAATCAGAAATTGATTTTAATTCAGCATTATAATTTGGGGTTATAATTATTTCATTTGTATCAATACCTCGCTTTATATAGTCTTCATATTCCAGAAGTTTTTCATTAGAAAAAGGGTCGTGTTTATCTTTTTGTCCAAAAAAACAAGTGATATAATCACATAATTCTTCGACCTCCATAAGGGTAAAAATTGCAAAATCAAGAACTGTTTTTTCTTTATTCATATTCCATCAAAAATCATTAGCCTACAGTTAGATTAGATTGTTATATTTCTTTTTGCATAAACTAGACACAATATGTAAATTTTGGTTCACTATATTTCTATTCTATTCCCAAAGTTAGAAAACTTAATCTGATACTGTAGCAATTTCAAAAATATAGTTTCTTGAAAAAATTAAATTCAAGTACCTTTCCAGTTAGTCTCTCCCCATAGGTTCAGGAGTAAAATCGGTTTTTTGAGGATCCCCCGCCTTTTTTTAAATGAGAAAGAAATCCTAAGATTAAATTCATTTACAAACAAACGAATGCAAGGACTTTTATATGAGCATAAAAAGTCGATCAACTAAAATAAAAAACTTTGCTGTCGAAAATATATAAATGCTATTGGATTGTTTAAACTTAATGTTTAACACTTTTTAACTTTAATGTTGTTGGCGAATTTAAAACCAATTTGAATTCAAAGAGATTAAATTGGATTAAGGAAGTAAGAAATATGTTTTAAAAGCACCCTGTCAAGCACGCTAAAAACAAAAAACCCCTAAAATCATAATGAAATTAGGGGTTGTGAGTGGTACCTCCAGGGATCGAACCAGGGACACATGGATTTTCAGTCCATTGCTCTACCATCTGAGCTAAGGTACCGCGCTATTGCGGGTGCAAATATAGGATGATTTTTAGTTTATCCAAAACAATTTTAAAAAAAAATCAATTCGTATCTTCGCAACATCAAAAAATAAAATATGATTCTAGCTGTTGATGTCGGAAATACCAGAATTAAAGCCGCTGTCTTTGAGGGTAATATACTCATGGAGAATTTTGTCTTTGTTGAAAATGAACTCCAAAAAAAAATTCAAAATATTTTAAAAAAATATAAAAAAGTTGCTGATTTGGTCGTTTCATCGGTCGGAGATGTAGAAAAACAATCGTTTTTGGGGTTTGAAAATGATTTAAAAATTCATTTTATATCTCATGAAGATCCTTTTCCCTTTGTAAACTGCTATGCTACACCTAAAACTTTAGGAATCGACAGGATGGTTCTTGCCGCAGGGGCAACGCTTCAATTTCCAAATCAGAATAGATTAGTAATCGATGCAGGGACTTGTGTTACGTTCGATTTCATAGATGAAAGCAATAATTATCTTGGTGGAGCAATTGCGCCAGGGTTGCGATTGCGGTATGAATCATTGCATAATTACACTGCAAAATTACCTTTGTTAACCTTAGAAGATCCAAAGGATCTGATTGGAAAATCAACTGCTGAGGCGATTCATTCCGGTGTAGCGAATGGATTAGTCTATGAGATTGACGGTTTCATCGATGAATATAGCGCACGGTATTCAAATTTTATAATAATTTTAACGGGTGGAGACACAGATTTTTTGGCTAAACGATTAAAAAATACCATATTTGCCAATTCAAATTTTCTTTTAGAAAGTTTGAACCAAACATTTCAATATAAAATCAAAAATGATTAAAAAATTTCTAATAAGCGCATGTTTGCTTTTTTCACTTATATCCTTTGCTCAAGAAGGAACTTCATCACCTTATTCTTTTTATGGAATTGGCGACATAAGATTCAAAGGAACACAAGAAAATCGTTCTATGGCAGGTGTAGGAGTTGAGCAGGACAGTGTTCACCTCAATTTAGAAAATCCAGCCAGTTATTCAAATCTAAAATTAACTACTTTTTCTTTGGGAGGTACTTATGGTACAAAAAACTTGAAAAGTAATTCAGGATCAGCAAGTACGCGTCGAACAACGTTAGATTATTTGGCTGTTGGTTTGCCTTTAGGTAAATTGGGAGTGGGATTTGGATTGATTCCTTATTCTTCTGTAGGATATAAAATTGAGTCATTGTCTTCAGAAGACGGAGCAACGAACAGACGCTTAAACGGAAGTGGTGGTTTGAATAAAGTTTTTTTGGGAGCAGGTTATAAGATAGCTCCTAATTTTAGTATTGGCGCTGATGTGCATTATAATTTTGGTAAAATTGAAACCAATAGTCTGGAATTTCTAACGAATGTTCCAGTAGGGACACGCGAATTGAATACGGCAGATTTATCTGGTGTGAATTTTAATATTGGAGCGATGTACCAAACTAAAATAAATAAAAAATTAACGGTTTACTCTAGTTTAAATTATACTGTTGAAGGAACTTTAACTTCTCAAAATACAAGAAACATTGCTACTGTACTATATAACTCAGAATTTAATGTAGTTGTAGTAGATGCTCTTGGGAATCAAAAAACAGAAACAGATGTAAAATTACCTAGCAAAATATCATTTGGTGCAGGAATTGGTGAAGCAAAAAAATGGCTTGTCGGTGGAAAAATTTCGTATCAAAAAAATTCAGGCCAGGAAAATAGTTATAACAAAGCTAGTAATGTTGGTTACGGAAGATATGGTAGCGTTAGTTTGGGGGGGTATTATATCCCTAATTACAATTCGTTTTCAAATTATGCAAAAAGAATTGTGTATAGAGGGGGTCTTAAATATGAAAAAACAGGTCTAATGATCAATTCTGAATCTATAAATGATATGGGATTAACTTTAGGGGTAGGACTTCCTATAACTGGAAGTTTCTCTAATGTAAATTTAGGTTTCGAATTAGGAAAAAAGGGAACTACAAATGCAAATTTGGTTCAGGAAAATTATGCTAACTTTAGTGTAAGCTTTTCACTTAATGACAAATGGTTTGTTAAAAGAAAATTCGATTAAAAGAAACTAGTCTTATAATCACACTACTTTTTCAAGTATATCGTATGCTTTCACTAAAAAAAAATAAGATTATCCCAGTTGTCACAGTTTTAGCTGTGACACTGTTTTTTGGGTGTGAAAGTAATTTTAAAGAGGTACAAAAAATAAACTTTTCTGAGTTTGTTCCCAGTGGTGATGCTGATAATGTGAATTTAAAATATACTGATTCAGGATTGATTAAAGCGATTTTAGTAAGCCCTAAAATGTTAGATTTCTCGAGTGTGGATTTTCCGTTTACAGAATTTCCAAAAGGAATTGATGTTACGCTGTACGATAACAAAGCAAAAAAAACCTTTATAACCTCAAATTATGCCGTTTCTTACAAAGGGACCGGTATTATTGATTTGCAGGGAAAGGTGAAAATCAAGTCGGAAAATGGTCAGACCATGGAAACGGAACAGCTGTATTACGATCAAAAAAATGAATGGTTTTTTACGGAAAAAAAGTTTAAATTTACTGATATTAAAGGAACGTCAAACGGTCAGGGAATTGATTTCAGTAAAGATTTTAAAGTAATTAATTCGCAAAGAATAACCGGTGAAATTCAAACAGCCGAATAATTTTTATAAAACTATAGTATGAGCTACTTAAAATACACCCCTTATATTTATCTTATTTTTGGAGCGTACTTCATTTATGATGGAGTTACGAAATTAAGCGCAGCTGACGCAACTCCCTGGTTAAGTTTCATTATAGCAGGATTGGCAATTTTTATGTTTTTTTTCCGATTGAAATTCGCTAAAAAATTTGAAGACCGAAATAAAAAATCCTAGCACATGGAAATTAGTATTATAATACTGTGTCTAATACTATGTGCCTTTTTCTCTGGAATGGAGATCGCTTTCATTTCTTCCAACAAAATTTATCTTGAAATAGAAAAAAAGCAAGATAATTTCATTTCTAAAATACTTACAAAGCTTACTGAAAAACCTTCTAAATTTATTGCGGCCATGCTTATTGGAAACAATATAGCATTAGTTATTTATGGTTTTTTTATGGGCGAATTATTAATGAACTGGATTGAAACTTTAGGGTTTCATTTTTCAAGTTTATTGGATTTGTTTCTTCAGACGCTGCTTTCTACACTAGTTGTTTTGATTACTGCAGAGTTCTTGCCTAAAGTGTTCTTTCAGATTTACGCGAATACATTAATAAAGTTTTTTGCTGTTCCTGCATATGTTTTTTACGTTTTGTTTTATTTTATCTCTACTTTTTTTATCTGGGTTTCTGATTTTGTTTTGAAAAAATTCTTTAAAACGGAAGGCGATCAAGTACAGCTTTATTTCAGTAAAGTGGAGCTTGGAAATTATATTACGGAACAAATGAGTACCGTTGAAGATAATGAAGAGGTTGATTCTGAAATACAGATATTTCAAAATGCTTTGGAATTTTCGGGTGTAAAAGCGAGGGATGTAATGAGTCCGAGGACTGAAATTGCAGCAATTGATTTGCATGATTCGATTGAGGAGTTGAATAAGTTATTTATTGAAACAGGTTATTCTAAAATTGTTGTCTATGAAAATTCGCTTGATGATATTACAGGATATGTGCATTCATTCGATTTGTTTAAAAAGCCGAATAGCATTAAAGAAATTGTGATTTCTGTCGAATTTGTTCCTGAAACAATTTACATTAAAGATGCAATGAATTTGCTGACCAAAAAAAGAAAAAGTGTAGCAGTTGTTTTGGACGAATATGGCGGAACTTCTGGGATTATTACAATAGAAGATATTGTGGAAGAACTTTTTGGTGAAATAGAAGATGAGCATGATTCGGAAGAAGAGCTAATTGAAAATGAACTTGGAGGCGATACTTATGTTTTTTCAACCCGACTGGATGTGGAGTATTTAAATCAGACCTATAAATTTCAGATTCCGGAAAGTGATTCTTACGGAACTCTTGGTGGTTTTATAGTAGATCATACTAAAGAAATTCCTCAAAAAGGAGCCATAATTACCATAGGAACCTTTCATTTTATAATAGAAGAAGCCACAAACAAGAAAATAGAATTAGTTAAAATGTCGCTAAGAGACTGATTTTTTTTAGAAAATTGAAATTTCTTGTAAAATAAAACGCTACTACTATAATTATTAATTAGATAATTGTATTTTCGCAAACTGAATATAAAAATTAACAACAATAAAAATGGCAGTTTTAGCAAAAATTAGACAACGTTCCGCCTTATTAATAGCAGCTATTGCTATCGCATTATTTGCATTTATTATACAAGATCTTATCGGTAAAGGGGGCCTTGGCCAAAACACTAAAGATGTAGGAAGCATTGATGGAAAAGATATCTCTTTTGAAGATTTTAGAATCAAAGTTAGCAATGTTGAGAAAAGTCAAGAAGGAATTACTTCTACGGCTGCGGCTAACAGGGTTTGGGATCAGGAGGTTTCTATAGCTTTACTGACTTCAGAATTTGATAAATTAGGATTAAGAGTAGGTGAAAAACACTTACTGGAAGTTTTAAAAGCAGACGAAAACATTGGTAAAAACCCATTATTTTTGAATGCAGCAGGTATGTTTGATATTGCAAAATTCAAAGAATATTTTAAATCAAATCCTGCTCAGGCACAATACTTGAAAGACAGAGAAAAAGATGCTGAGTTGAATGCAAAATATCAAATTTACAATACTTTGATAAAGGCAGCGGTTTATACTACTGAAAGTGAAGGAAAGTTGAAATATGAAATGGAAGCAGACAAAGTAAATTTTGCTTACGTTGCAGGTTTGTACTCTACAGTTAAAGACAGTGACGTTAAAGTTACTGACACTGAGATTGTAGATTTCATGAAGAAAAACGAAAAAAAATACAAAGCAGACGAATCTCGTGAAGTAGAGTATGTTTTGATTGAAGACAAAGCTTCAGCTGCTGATGAAAATGAAGTTAAATCTAAAATTAACGGATTGTTATCCGGAAGTGTAGTTTACAACCAGGCTACAGGTAAAAATGATACTTTGCCAGGATTTAAAGCTGCTGCAAATACGATCGAGTTTGTAAATTCAAATTCTGACATTCCTTACGATTCCACTTATATTGCTAAGAAAGATTTACCTGCAGTTGATGCGGACAGATTGTTTAATCTTGCTCCAGGGGAAGTATATGGGCCTTATATGTTTGGAAAATACTATTGTATTTCAAAATCTATGGGTAAAAAATTAGGTGTAAATGCAAAAGCAAGTCACATTTTAATTAGTTATGAAGGAACACAAGTCCCTAATCAAAAAGAAAAAAGAAACAAGGAACAGGCTAAAGCAAAAGCAGAAGCAATATTGGCTCAAGTTAATGCAAATCCAGATAGTTTCCTGATGCTGGCTTTCACAAATTCTGATGATGCATCAGCACAACAAGGTGGTGATTTAGGCTATTTCGGTCCAAACCAAATGGTAAAGCCATTTAACGATTTCGTTTTCAGTAATCCAATTGGTAAAGTAGGATTGGTTGAAACGCCTTTCGGATTTCACATTATCAAAATTACAGACAAACAAGACGGAATTCGTTTGGCTACTGTAGCTCAAAAAATCGAAGCTTCAGAAGCAACTTCAGATAAAATTTTTACACAGGCAACTAAATTCGAAATGGATGCCGCCGGTAAGGATTTTGCAAAAGTGGCGAAAGACATGAAGCTTACAGTAGCTGCTCCGGTAACTGTAAAAGCAATGGATGAAACTTTTGGACCTTTAGGAAACCAAAGAACAATAGTGAGATGGGCATTTGAAGATGATGCTAAAGTTGGTGCTGTAAAAAGATTTGAAGTGGCTAATTTAGGTCATGTTATTGCAAGAGTTAAAAGTATCGATAAGTCAGGTTTAGTGTCAATCGCTTTAGCCAGACCTTATGTAGAGCCAATTCTTAAAAACAAGAAAAAAGCGGAATTGATTAAAGCTAAAATGACAGGAACTTCTCTGGAAGCTATTGCAAAAGCTACCGGTTCAACTGTACAACAGGCTGCTGATGTTACAATGGAAAATCCAATGTTAGTTGGCGCGGGTCAAGAGCCTAAAGTTGTTGGAAATGCATTTGCATTGTCACCTAATAAATTGTCAGCTCCAATTGAAGGAAATACAGGTGTATATGTTGTGAAAAACATACGTACAGTAAAAGCGCCAACGCTGAAAAGTCATGACGCTTACGTAGCCAAATTAAAATCACAAAGTGCTTCAGATGTAAATAGAGTTATTCCTGCATTGAAAGGGAACGCTAAAATTGAAGACAACAGAAAACAATTCAATTACTAATATCTTATAGTAATTAATTTTTCAAAATAATAAATCCCGATACATGCTGAATGTGTCGGGATTTTGTTTTTTAGTGTATTTTTTGGTTGAAAGGGTAATCAGATTTAAGATAAAAATCTAATCTCTAATCTCTAATCCTATCATTAAGATAAAATCATTTCGTTATAAGGAATAATTGTTTCAAATCCTTTTGAAGCAAAATATTTGTTTGGATTTTCGGGGGCAATCGCCATAACAAAATCGCCTCCCCAAGCGCCAAGACTTTTGATTACGCCATTAAAATCTGGAAATAAAGATTCTTTAACGGTTTGCATTTCCAGAATAATACTCATTTCAGCTTCGTGTTTTTCTATCGCTAAAGCAAATGATTTAAGGGTAGTTGCTTTTAAAACTTCAAAAGTTGTTTTGTCATTTAAAACAATGGTTTTGGCCAGATTGTTTTTTTTATTGATGTTGTAGGAAGCGATTGCATTCTTGCTACTTTGTTTTTTATTAAGATATACAAAATAGATGTTTTCTGTAAATGATGGTCTGAAAATTACTTTTTCAACGACAGGTTTTCCTTGTTCTAAATGATACAAAATTGGAGTGTCGTTTTGAGCACAGGCAATATCATAACCGCTGCCTCCAAAACTGTTTTTAAGCAGCGTGTAGGCGTCGATTTGCAGCCACTGTGCAATGTTGTTTATCAAAGTGGACGAGGTGCCTAAGCCCCAGCTTTTTGGAAAACCAAGTTCAGTAGTTATTGTATATCCTTCTGAGTGCGTGATGAAATCAGGGTTTAATACGAATGCTTCATGTAAAATAGCTGTAAGTGTAGCTTTAAGTGATTCACTCTCTGAATTTCTTTCATTTGAAATTTCAGAAAATGAAATGCTGTCTTCAAACCAAATGCTTTTGTCCGCATCGTAGCTTCTCCAAATGATTTCTTTTTTGGTTCCTTTTTCTATAGTCAGGTTTTGTCCCAATTTTGTTGGTAATGCAAAAGCTTTTGCGCCATCTAAAACAAGATATTCTCCTGTGATTAAAAGTTTTCCGTTGCTGTAAAATGTTTGTTTCATCTGTTTTTTTTAGCCCGATAAAAGTGGAAACCCTTTCAAGGTTTTTTTACCGAAAAAAGAGTGTAGCCTATAGTCGGGAATAGCTTCTCACTTCGACTGCGTTCCGGGTTATACTATATTATTTTCTTAAATTTTCAATAAAGTCAACAACCGCACTATGTGAAATAGTGTTTTTCTTAAAATATTTATGTATCAAAATCCGTTCGTCATCATTGGCTTCCAACTGATTGATGATATTATTTAAATGCATTTTCATATGTCCTTCCTGAATTCCAGTAGTGGTTAAGGAGCGCAGAGCGGCAAAATTTTGTGCTAAGCCTGCTACTGCAACAATTTGCATTAATTCCCTGGCGGAGGGGTTTTCAAGCATTTCTAATGACAATTTCACTAAAGGATGCAAAGAGGTCAGCCCCCCAACGGTACCCAAAGCCAATGGTATTTCTAACCAAAAAGTGAATATTGCATTTTCTATTTTGGCATGTGACAGACTGGAGTATTTTCCGTTTCGTGCTGCATAGGCGTGAATTCCAGCTTCCACTGCACGGAAATCATTACCTGTTGCCAATACAACGGCATCGATTCCGTTCATAATTCCTTTATTGTGTGTCACAGCCCGGTACGGTTCCACTTCTGCAATTTGAACAGCCTGAACGAAACGTTCCGCAAATTCTTGCGGATTAGAAATGTGTTTTTCTTTTAAGGCTTCAACAGGGCACGAAACCTCCGCTCTTACCAGACAATTAGGAACATAATTCGAGAGAATGCTCATTATTATTTGGATGTTTTTCTCCGTTACAGAGAATAATTCGTATACCAATGCTTCTTCTCTTAATGTTTTGGCAAATTGTTCTAAACACGAATTGATGAAATTTGCACCCATGCTGTCTTTGGTTTCAAATGTAGCATGAAGCTGAAAGTAATTCGGTAATAAATCAGTTTTGTCTTTGAGTACAATATCAATAATCCCACCGCCACGTTTTTGCATGTTTTTGGTAATGGATTCTGTTTCTGAAAAAAACTTTGCTTTGGTCTGAATAAAGAATAATTCTAGCTTTGAAACATCATCACCTTTGAAAATGAAATGTACCTGACCGATTTTTTCGGTGTTGATGACAGTGACTTTAAATCCGCCTCGGGTGGACCAGAATTTTGCTGTTTTTGAGGCAGCTGCAACCACGGAGCTTTCTTCAATAGCCATTGGAATGGCACTGTATTTGTTATTAATTAGAAAATTTGGAGCGACACCAAGCGGAATGTAGAAGTTGGTTATCGTATTTTCAATGAATTCATCGTGTAATTTCTGTATTTTTTCATCTGTATTCCAATAGTTTTTAAGTAATGCTATTGCTTCAGAGGGAGTTGAAAAGTATTTTTTGGCAATCCAATTTATTTTTTCTTCTTTGGATAATTTAGAAAATCCGGCTACGGCGTTATTCATTCTCAATAGATTATAGTATGTGTAGTGGCAAAGATACGCTTTTCACTGTTTTGTTTGCTATCCTATTATCCTCAAAAAACAGGTGTGTTTAATATTGTTTTTAACATTTAACACATCAAATGTGAAATTATTGTAAATTTTTCACTAAAATTGACGGTTTTTATATTTAAATCAATATCATGAATTCAAACAAAATTACAGCCTTACTTTTATTCTTGTGTTTTACTGTTTTTGGTCAACAAAAAATCACGATTAATGAGATCTTTACTGGTGCTTTTACCGCTAAAGGAATGGATGAATTACAGTCCATGAAAAATACCAATCAATACACTGTATTGAACTCTGACCCTACTTCAAGAAATACGCAAATTGATTTGTATGATTTTGCAACGTTGAAAAAAGTTGCTGTTTTAATCGATACAAAAGATCATAAAGAATTACCCCTGATTGATCGTTATGCTTTTGATGCTTCTGAAAAAATGATTTTGTTAGCCTGTAACACCAAGAAAATTTTTCGTCATTCTTTTACAGCGGATTATTATTTATACAATATTGGAACGAAACAATTAACTAAGTTGTTCGATTTTCAGGTTCAGGAGCCTACATTTTCTCCAGATGGAAAAAAGATAGCCTACGCCAAGGAGAATAATCTTTATGTCTATGATTTGGCTTCAAAGAAATCGATTCCTATTACTACTGACGGTAAGAAAAATAACATTATCAATGGAATTACGGATTGGGTTTATGAAGAAGAATTTGCTTTTGTAAGAGCATTCGATTGGAGTTCCGACAGTAAGAAAGTTGCGTACATTCGTTTTGACGAAAGTCAGGTTCCGGAATTTTCCATGTCTATGTTTGGAAAGGATTTATATCCTACCATTGAAACATTCAAGTATCCAAAAGCAGGAGAAAAGAATTCTTTAGTTTCACTTCATATTTATAATGCCAGTACCAATACAACTAAAAATATAGATCTTGGGAACTACAATGATTTTTACATTGCCCGAATGAAGTGGACCAACGATGCCACTATTTTATCTGCGCAGGTATTGAATAGGCATCAAGACAATCTAGATTTGTTATTTATCGATGGGAATTCAGGGGCTACAAAAGTGGTATTGAACGAAAAAGATAAAGCCTATGTGGATGTGACGGATAATTTGACCTTTTTGAAAGACAATAGTTTTATTTGGAGTAGTGAAAAAGACGGATTCAATCATATTTATCTATATGACAAAACGGGAAAATTAAAAAATCAAGTGACCAAAGGAAATTGGGAGGTGACTTCTTACTATGGTTTGGATGAGGAAACCAATACTGTTTTTTACCAATCGGTAGCGAATGGATCGATTAATAGAGATGTGTACAGAATAGGTCTTGATGGAAAAAACACCGTTCGTCTGTCTAAAAATGTGGGAACAAGTGCAGCAACTTTTAGCCCAAATTTTCAATATTACATTAATACGTTTTCAAGCGCGACACAACCTACGACCTATACTTTGAATGAAGCTAAAACAGGAAAACAGGTAAAGGTTATTGAGAATAATGAAGCATTAGCTTCAAAATTAAAAGGGTATAATTTACCGGCCAAAGAATTCTTCGTTTTAAAAACGGAAAAAGGGAATGAACTGAATGCCTGGATCATGAAGCCAAAAGATTTTGACGCAAGCAAGAAATATCCAGTTTTGATGGTTCAGTATTCTGGGCCTGGTTCACAGTCAGGAGCCAATCAATGGAACGCTTCCAATGATTATTGGGCTATGATGTTAGCGCAGCAAGGTTATATTGTCGCTTGTGTTGACGGTCGCGGAACAGGTTATAAAGGAGCCGATTTTAAGAAGGTGACTCAAAAAGAGTTAGGAAAATATGAGGTAGAAGACCAAATAGGCGCAGCTAAGGTTATCGGAAATTACTCTTTTGTGGATAAATCCAGAATTGGAATTTGGGGATGGAGTTTTGGAGGATTTATGGCTTCTAATTGTATTTTGAAGGGCAATGATGTTTTTACAATGGCCATTGCTGTTGCTCCTGTAACGAATTGGAGATTCTACGATAGTATCTATACGGAGCGTTACATGCAGACACCTCAGGAAAATGCAACTGGTTACGATGAAAATTCTCCAATAAATCATGTGGATAAATTAAAAGGAAAATTGCTGTTGATACATGGTTCCGGCGATGATAATGTACATGTTCAAAATTCGATGCAAATGATGGAAGCATTAATTCAAGCCAATAAACAATTTGACTCTCAGATATATCCTGATAAAACCCATGGGATTTCAGGGGGTAAAACTAGAATTCAATTGTATACTAAAATGACAAATTTTATAAAAGAAAATTTGGGAAATACAAGTGCTCCAAGTAAAGAGACCATTTGATTTTTATATTTTCAAAATAAAAACCAGAATTTAATTGTACAATAAAAAGACTAACTTTATCAAAGAAAATTTATAACACAACTTTATGACAAACGACTTATCGAATAAAAAAGATTTTTTTGGACATCCAAGGGCACTTTTTATATTGTTTTTTACAGAAATGTGGGAGCGCTTTTCGTTTTATGGAATGAAAGCACTATTGATTTTCTATCTAACAAGATATCATCTTTTTTCGGATACCAGCGGAAATTTATTAATAGGAAGTTATGCGGCCCTGGTATATGCGGTGCCAGTTATAGGCGGTTTTATTGCAGACAAGTATTTGGGTTTTAGAAAAGCCATAGTCTTCGGAGGAATAATGTTGGTTCTGGGTCATTTAGGAATGGCTTATGAAGGTAATGCCGCGACACAATCGGTCACGGGAGAAATTACAAGGGACAATACCGCATTGCAAATATTTTATTTTTCTTTGTCATTAATTATTGTGGGAGTTGGCTTTCTTAAAGCGAATATTTCTTCATTAGTTGGGGAGTTGTATCAGGTAGGGGATAAAAGAAGAGATTCTGGATTTACATTATTTTATATGGGGATCAACTTAGGATCTTTTTTAGCTACCATAATTTGTGTGTGGCTTGGCGAAACTTACGGTTGGAGTTACGGATTTGGAGCGGCTGGTATAGGGATGTCTTTTGGATTATTGACTTTCATCTCCGGAAGAAAATTATTGATGGGAAAAGGAGAGTCAAAAACGCCGGAATTCTTAGAAAAAAAATCTTTTGGTTTAAAAAACGAATGGTTAATATATATAATTAGTGTTTCATCTGCTTTAATTTTTTGGCAAATGGTGCAACGACATGAAGTAGTTTCTTATTCCCTGATGATAGCTGGTGCATTTTCCTTTGTTTATATTATATATTACAGCATAACGCAATTGGATAGAAAGGCAAGAGAGCAACTAATTGCATTGACAATTTTAATCGTTTTTACAGTAATTTTCTGGGCATTATTTGAGCAGGCATATACGTCATTAAATTTATTTGCGGATAGAATTTTAGATCGAACCATCTTTGGGCATACAATATCTGCGGGGCAATTTTTAAGTTTTAACGCTTTGTTTATTATTTTATTAGCTCCGGTTTTTGCTTGGTTATGGGTGAAACTCGGTACATATAATCCAAATACAGCGGTGAAATTTTCGATAGCTTTATTGTTTGTAGGTTTAGGTTTTGGTTCTTTGGTTTTAGGGATTAGTTTATCAGGTTTAGGAAAGGTAGGCATGGTTTGGTTAATCCTGACCTATTTTTTACATACTTGTGGGGAATTATGCCTGTCACCAGTTGGACTTTCTGCCGTTACTAAGTTATCTCCGGTAAAAATTGTTGGATTCATGATGGGAGTTTGGTTTTTGGCAACCGCCAGTTCTGAATTTATTGCTTCAATTTTAGCCAATATTGCCTCTGTAGATACTTCGAACGGAACAGCGCCTGATTTAAATTTAGCAAAACAGAGTTACTTAAAACTTTTTGAATATTTATTTTATACTGGACTTGCTTTCGGAGTTGTGCTTTTAGCGCTTTCACCAATAATCAAAAAATTAATGCACGGAGTAGACAAAGAATTAAATAATTAATTAATATTATGAGTGAAAATACTACAGATCAATTTTTTAAAAGTACTGTCCTAGGACATCCGGCAGGATTATTCGTCTTGTTCTTCACCGAGATGTGGGAGCGATTTTCATTCTACGGTATGCGCTCTTTATTAATATTGTTCTTAACTACCTCCTTTACTGATGGTGGTTGGGAATGGACCCGAGAAAATGCTTCTGCCTTATTTGGTTCTTACGTTGGTCTGGTTTATTTGTCAACGATGTTAGGAGGTTATTTTGCAGATAAAGTCATCGGTTTTAGATGGGCAGTTGTTGTCGGAGCGATTTTAATGACATTGGGTCATGCTTCTATGGCGGCTGAAACAGAATTTTCTATTTATTTAGGATTGGTTTTATTGGTTTTTGGAAACGGATTTTTTAAGCCTAATATGACTTCTATTATATCTGAAATGTATAAAGATCGTCCTGAGAAGAAAGATGGCGCTTACACTTTATTTTATATGGGTGTCAATGCCGGTGCTTTCTTTGGAATATTGCTTTGTGGATATTTAGGGGAAAAAGTAGGATGGAGCTATGGTTTTGGTCTTGCCGGAATTTTTATGTTCTTTGGAATGTTACAATTTTGGTTGTCTCAAAATATTTTTGGCGATATTGGTTTAAAACCCAGTAAAGAGAGTAAAGCGAAAGCCGAGGCGCTGGATAGTGATAAAAGAAATCCCTTTACGCCGTGGCAGCTTGGAATTATTGCCTTATCATCAATTTTAGGATTGTTATGGATTTTAAATGATCCCGCGTCAAAAATTTCTGGAGGAAAAATAAATATTTTTTCTTTTCTTGGTGAAAATGGAAACGCAATTGCGATCGTTTCGGCGTTATTTTTATTTATTATATTGCTGATTTACAGATTTACGCAATATTCAAAGATTACTAAAGAAAAATTAATCGCGGTAACATTTTTTGCCTTTCTAACGATCTTCTTTTGGGCCATTTTCGAACAGTCACCAAACAGTTTAACCATTTTTGCCAATGATTACACGGATCGGATTTTAGTTGGGAATTGGAGCGTAGTCTTTTTAGTGGTTAATTCATTGATTACGATAATGCCATTAGCGATTATTACCTGGGTATTGTATTTGTTATTTAAACAGACATTCAAATACTATGCGGTGGCCAATATTATTTTGAGTATAAGTTTCATTATAATATGGGCAATTGCAATTTGGATGTTGACCAAAGATTATTATACTGCAGGATATTTATCTTTATCGGACTCCACTTTGGAATCGCTAAAAATTGATAAAGTAACAAAGTCATTAACGGAAGTTCCTGCTACTTGGTTCTCAACATTAAATTCGTTGTTTATCATTTCACTTGCTCCATTGTTTTCAAAATGGTGGGAAAGCAAATACAATCCTTCGGCAAATTTAAAATATGGAATTGGAATGGGATTATTAGCCGTTGGGATGGCTTGTGTTGCTTGCGGTGCAAGTGGTATCGAGGCAGGAGCAAAAACAGCTTCAGTTAGCATGATTTGGCTTATTTTAGTGTATCTTTTTCATACTATGGCAGAATTGTGTATCTCGCCGGTGGGGTTGTCTTATGTTAGTAAATTAGTTCCGGCAAGAATGATTGCATTTATGTTCGGAGTTTGGTACCTTGCAGTAGCAATTGGGATGAAAGGAGCAGGTATGTTTGGTGAGAATATTGATAAAATCGCCAACGAACATGGCTTGAGTTATTTCTTTTGGATGCTGACAATAATTTCAATTGTTGTAGCTTTGTTCTCTGTTGTAATGACTCCTGTAATTAAGAAATTAATGCACGGTGTCAGGTAGATTTAAGGCACTATTTTTGATTATTAACTACACAAAAATATAAAAAGATGAAGAAGATAATAGTAGCAGCATTGCTGTTTGCTGCTTCGTATGCTGCTGAAGCGCAAGAATTAGTATGGGAGACCAATGTTAAAAAGGCAATGGAAGTTTCTAATGAAACCAAAAAACCATTATTGCTGTTTTTTACAGGGAGTGATTGGTGTGGATGGTGTATTCGATTACAAAAAGAAGTATTGAAAACACCAGAATTTGCTGCTTGGGCAAAGGATAATGTGGTTTTGGTTGAATTGGATTACCCAAGAAGAACTGCACAGACACCTGAAATTAAAGCACAAAATAACGAGTTGCAACAGGCTTTTGGTATTCAGGGTTTTCCGACGATTTATTTTGCCAATGGCACCAATAAAGATGGGAAAGTAAATTTTGAAGGATTAGGAAATACAGGTTATGTTGCTGGTGGTCCTGCCGCTTGGTTAGCTGTGGCAGATGGAATTCTGAAAAAAAAATAATGCTCATTTAACGGATAGAATCCCTTTTCACCAGTTGCGTGAAAAGGGATTTTTTTTGTTTGTTGCCAGTCACTTTCCAGTGGTTTTGTGCTTTTTTATATTTGATGTGTCAGCGACAACCATTTTGGGTGTATGGTTTCAAATAAACGCTCTGAATTTATTTTAAGGGCTGATGTGAAAACGAAATAACAGGTTTTACATTTTTTGGATCAACGCTAACCGATTTAAAACCCTATTTTTTTTTTTTTTTTTTTTTTTCATTGAAAAAAAATGCCGTAAAGGATTTCCTTTTTTGGTTCCAAAGAATGAACGGATTGTTTATCGGAGAATTCTATTTATTTGAGCAAAGCAATTTTGATAGTATGGCTCTTTTGTTGAGGAAATTATTACACCTCTTGAAGAAGAGGAATGGATGAACTTTACATCATCGTCAGAAACTTCTACTATCATTCCAACGTGATTAATTTGTGATTTTCTATTGGTTTTAAAAAATATTAAATCTCCTTTTTTAATATTGTCCCGATCGCAATCAATAATTAATCCCAATTTTGACTGTTCGAAAGAGGATCGTGGGAGTTGAATATTATAAGAATTAAAGACGAAATATATTAATCCTGAACAGTCAAAACCTGCTTTTGTAGTGCCTCCGCTTTTGTATTTTACACCAATATTTTCAGAAGCCGAATGAATTAATTGCTCTATTAGATGTTTTGTTTTGTCTGTGTTTACTTCGGTTTTTTTAGAAGGAACAATTACTGAAGTTGATTTACATGAAGCAAAAAGAATAAGAATTAATAAAAGGGAAATCAGATGTTTCAAAAGGTTTGTTTTTAAAGATTTTAAAAAGAATTGGAATCATCGCAAATCAGCCACAATCAATTTTGCCGTTTTTTCGCTAGCACCAATTCCGCCAAGTTTTGCTTCTAGAACGTTATATTTCTCTAAAAGTTGTTTGCGATGCTTGGATTCCAGAATTTTTTTCAATTCTTCGCGTATGCGTCTCGTTGTACAGTCTTCCTGAATTAATTCGGTGACCACTTCTTCATCCATAATCAAATTCACCAATGAAATATATTTTAGTGTAATGATTCGTTTCGCAATTTGGTAAGAGGCCCAGCTCCCTTTATAGCAAACTACTTCCGGAACTTTAAAAAGTGCTGTTTCTAGCGTTGCAGTGCCCGAGGTAACTAACGCGGCCATTGCGTTTTGCAATAAAGCATAGGTTTTATTTGATATGAATTTTATATTTTGATTGGATATAAAATTCTCATAGAATGAATATTCCTGACTTGGAGCGCCTGCAATGACAAACTGATATTCAGGAAAATCATTGACAACACTCAGCATTACCGACAGCATTTTAGTGATTTCTTGTTTTCGGCTACCGGGCAGGACAGCTATAATCGGTTTGTCTTCTAATTTATTTTCTTTTCTAAAAACGGCAGCGTCAATTGGGATTTGATTATGGATCGCGTCAATTAATGGATGGCCCACAAATTCAACAGGGAACTGATGTTTGTCCTCATAAAAATTTTTCTCGAAAGGTAAAATCACATACATTTTGTCCACATCTCGTTTGATAGCTGTAATTCGGCTTTCTTTCCATGCCCAAATTTGGGGCGAAATATAGTAATGAGTTTTGAAGCCCAATTCTTTTGCCCATTTTGCAATTCGTAAATTAAAACCGGGATAATCGATAAATACCAGTACATCCGGTTGGAATTTTAAAATATCTTTTTTACATATTTTGATGTTGTTCAAAATAGTTTTTAAGTTGAAAATTACTTCAATAAATCCCATGAAAGCCAACTCGCGATAGTGTTTCACCAAAGTCCCGCCGCTATTTTGCATCAAATCACCACCCCAAAACCGAATATCAGCATTGGGATCTTCTTTGTAAAGTGCTTTCATCAAATTAGAGCCGTGTAAATCCCCTGAAGCTTCTCCTGCTATAATGTAGTATTTCATGTTTTTATGTTTTGGAGTATTTCAATTTTTTGGTATTAGCAATACATTGAGACCCTTCTGTTACTATAGGTGGCAAAGGTATGACTTTTGCGTTTTTAAATAAATAAAGACGCAAGTGTCATTATAATAACGGCTAAAATTACGCCACGCGCCATGAGATCCTTATTCAATTTGAGCAGAATGCCAAAAGCGACCAAATCAAGGATGGACCCAAGAGTGATTATTTTTCCTAGTTTACCTTCTGATTTCATGGTGTACATTCCATCGACAAAGGCAAAATCAGTGAAGAAAGTTATGAAAAGGTAACTGCCTAAAAGTGAAGCTAAAATTCCGATGACAAATCCAGTTAATAAATCTATTTTATTCATGCCAATTCCAAGTATTAAGTTGTTGTGCGGCATGATGCGCAGTCAAATCAAATTGTACCGGAACAACTGAAATGTACCCATTTTTCAATGCCCATTCATCAGTGTCTTCGCCATGGTCCTGGTTTATAAATTCACCGGTAAGCCAATAATAATCCCGTCCTTGCGGGGTTTTACGTTTGTCGAATTTTTCCATCCAAATCGCTTTGGCCTGACGGCAAATTTTGATTCCTTTAATGTCTTTTTCTTTCAATTTGGGGAAATTAACATTCAAAACAACTCCTTCGGGCAGTTTGTTTTCAAGAACTTCCAATGTTATTTTTCGAATGAACGACTTTATGTCTTCAAAATTGGCATTCCAATCATAATCCAATAAAGAAAATCCGATAGCCTGAATGCCTTCTATACCCGCTTCAATAGCAGCACTCATAGTTCCGGAGTAGATTACATTTATAGAAGAATTGGAACCGTGATTCACTCCTGAAACGCACAAATCTGGTTTTCTTTTGAGAATTTCGCTAACTGCAAATTTTACACAATCTACAGGAGTTCCGCTACAGCTGTATTCTGTGATGGCATCATTTTCTTTTGAAATTTTATTTAAATATAGTGTGTCGTTTATCGTAATGCCATGACCGGTAGCGCTTTGTGGCGCGTCAGGGGCCACGACAATGACTTCTCCTATTTCAGACATAACAGCGATTAATGCCCTAAGTCCGGGAGCAGAAATGCCATCATCATTTGTAACTAATATTAAAGGTTTGGAATGTTTTGTCATTTTTTGTTTTCAAGAAAGGATTTTTAATTAAATATCTAAATAGCAAATGTAGTCACACAAAACCGTATTTAATAAACAAAGAAAATAAAATTTGTCAACTTGGCATATTTAACTCAAATGAAAAAAACAATTTTATACCTTTAACAAAAAATTATGCGGCCCTTATTATTGTTGGCATAGTTTTTACCGTAATTTAGATTAAAAATTGATGAATACTATTATTGACTTTATGAAAAGAAATTATAAAATACTTCTTGTTGTTGTTTGTCTTTCAGCAACACTCTTTGCTTTTAAAATTAATGCATCAAAAGAAGCCGACCCCGATAAAGATAAATTACTATTGGAGCTATTAACATTTGTAATCCAAAAAGGACATTATAATCCTGCAGTGATAGATGATACCTTTTCTAAAGGAATTTATAAAGATTATATTCAGGCTTTGGATCCTTCCAAACGTTTTTTTCTACAGTCAGATATCGATGAATTTTCGAAGTTTGAAACCCAGTTAGACGATGAATTATTAAACAAAGATCTGTCGTTTTTTGATCTTACATACGATCGTCTGATGAAAAGAATGGAGGAAAGTAAAAAGATTTACAAATCGGTTTTGAGTCAGCCTTTTGATTACAATACTGATGAGAGTTTTAATACAGACTATGAAAAAGCACCTTATCCAAAAGATGTTAAGGAACTTACCGATAAATGGCGTAAGCAGATCAAATTGTCAACGCTTTCTTCGCTTACGGATCGTTTAAAAATGCAGGAAAATAAGAGTAAAGGTATTGTGGAAAAAGAGGCGAAAAATAGTTCGGACCCTTTGAAAGAAGAAGAGAAGTTCAAAGTTGATCCTATCAGTTCAGATACTAAAAATGATAAAACCAATGATAATGGTAAACCAAAGACTTTTGCTGAGTTAGAGAAAGAGACAAGAGAAAATGCGTTGAAATCATTGGATGAATATTTTGGTTTCATGCAGGATTTAGATAGAAATGATTGGTTTTCAGTATACATCAATTCTATTACAGCACGTTTTGATCCCCATACGAATTATTTTGCACCTGAAGAAAAAGAACGTTTTGATGTAAGTATCAGCGGAAAATTAGAAGGAATTGGAGCTCGTCTGCAAAAGAAAAATGATTTCACTGAAATTTCAGAACTTATCTCGGGAGGTCCGGCCTGGAGAGGAAAACAATTGGAAGCAGGAGATTTGATTATGAAAGTTGCGCAAGGAAATGCGGAGGCCGTTGATGTTGTGGGAATGCGCTTGGATGATGTCGTTAAGAAAATTAAAGGACCAAAAGGTACTGAAGTTCGTCTTACAGTGAAAAAAGTTGATGGAACAATTAAAGTTATTTCAATAATCAGAGATATTGTTGAAATTGAAGAAACCTACGCTAAATCAAGTATTGTTGATAAAAACGGATTGAAATATGGTGTTATTTATCTCCCGAAATTCTATATCGACTTTGAAAATCAAGATGGTAGAGATGCAGGAAAAGATATTGCTAAGGAAGTGGAGCGTTTGAAAAGCGCAGGTGTAAATGGTATTGTGCTGGATGTTCGTGATGATGGTGGAGGTTCCTTATCAACAGTAGTGGATATAGCAGGATTGTTTATTGAGCAAGGACCAATAGTACAAATCAAATCAGCTGGAAGAAAGAAAGAAGTATTGTTTGATAAAGATAAAAAAATTGAATGGGATGGTCCATTGGTAATCATGGTTAATAGTTTTTCAGCTTCTGCTTCCGAGATTCTGGCAGCTGCGATTCAAGATTATAAAAGAGGGATTATCATTGGTAGTAAACAGACTTATGGGAAAGGAACGGTACAAAATGTGATCGATTTGAATCAATTTGTACGTAATAGTGCCGTGGGAGACTTAGGTGCCATAAAAACCACTACACAAAAATTCTACAGAATCAACGGGGGATCTACTCAACTTGAAGGAGTGAGCAGTGATATTGTGATGCCAGACCGATATGCTTATTTAAAAATGGGAGAACGTGATGTAGACAATGCTATGCCATGGGATAAAATCGATCCGGCTGAATATACGGTCTGGAATAAAAATGCTAATTTCAATCAGGCTATTGTAAATAGTAAAAATAGAATTTTGCAAAGTTCACAATTTCAATTGATTGAGGAAAATGCTAAATGGATTGACAGTAGAAGTGAAGATAATACCTATAGCTTGAATATTGATAAATTCAAAATCGCTCAAAGTGAAATTGAAGAAAAAGCAAAAAAATTCAAACCGCTTTCTGAATATAAAAACACACTTAAATTCATGTCACTTCCATATGAAGTTGACGAGGTGAATAAAGATGTGGCTTTAAAAGAAAAAAGAGACCGTTGGCATGAAGCCTTGTCTAAAGATATCTATGTTGAAGAAGCGTTAAATGTATTAGATGATTTGCAAGCTAAGACAATCGTGAAAAAAAGCACTTCTATTCCTGCTAAATTGAAAAAAGGGAAATTGGCAAGGTCGTAGTCTTTTTTTAATGAATGGCATGGCATAAGTATGGAAGTATGACGCTCCAGAAATTCAAAAATGAATTTTTGGAGCGTTTTTAATTTATTATGTTTTTAATAAAAAGGAATACTATCAATCTAAATAGTAAGTAGCAATGGAAAATAATACGTGCTTGAATTCAGTTATTATTCTGTTTGGTTTATTGCTTTTTTCTTCTTGTAAAAAGAATGCAGCCGTTATTGATGCTGTAGGGAACCAGATTGAGAGTAGTCAATATGGTTTAGAGGGGAATCAAAGCCATTCTGAGGCTGCAGGGGGGTATGGTGACACAGTTCAAACTTTTGATTTTTTACCGTGCTCTGCAGCAAATCAAATTGTGAAACACGAGTACTACACTTTGTCGTATAATGAAAAATATGAACAAGCGGAATGGGTTGCCTATGAACTAAAGGAAAGTTACTTGAAAAATAACAATTTTAAGCGTCCTTTTTTTATTGAAGATCCAAAAGTGAAAACGGGTTCTGCGGATTGGAGAAATTATAAAAATTCAGGTTATGATAAAGGACATCTCTGTCCTGCCGGGGATATGGAGTTTGCTTTTAATGCCTATAACGATACGTTTTTCACCTCCAATATTTCACCTCAATTGCATGATTTTAATAGTGGAGTCTGGAACAGATTAGAGCAAAAAGTTCGTTATTGGGCAGTCAAATACAATGGAATCTATGTAATTACGGGGGGCGTTTTGGAGCCCTCATTGAAAACAATAGGAAAAGAAGGGGTTTCTGTTCCGAAATATTTTTACAAAGTGTTATTGGATACCTCTGAAGGGAAATTTAAAATGATTGCTTTTTTAGTTCCTAATGCAGAAAGTAATAAGCTATTATACGATTTTGTAGTTTCGGTTGATCGTGTCGAAAAATTAACGGGAATAGATTTCTTTCCTAAATTGGAGGATAGGATAGAAGATCAGTTAGAAAAAAATAGCAATTATAAAAACTGGGTGAAATAGACCAGAAAGGAGTAGCAGCTTGTTAAGTAGTAAATCTGCTTGATTTACCATTCATTCACTTTATTGGCATCCATTTTTATAAATATAAAAAGTAAGATTGTGAAGCCCCAAAGTCCGGATCCACCGTAAGAAAAGAAAGGCAGCGGCACTCCAATTGTTGGAAATATACCTGCAACCATTGCGATGTTTACAAAGAAGTGAATGAACAGAATTCCTGCAACACAATAGCCATATACTCTACTGAATTTTGTTTTTTGTCTTTCGGCCAGGTATATTAATCTTAAAAATAAGCCCACAAAAAGACCGATAACCACTAAAGAGCCTATAAATCCCCATTCTTCACCTACTGTCGTAAAAATATAATCAGTGTGTTGTTCCGGAACGAAACCTCCTTTGGTTTGTGTTCCTTCAAGAAATCCTTTTCCAAACCAGCCACCTGATCCAATGGCAATTTCCGATTGGTTTGTATTATAACCAATTCCTTTCATGTCGACTGATTTCCCTAATAAAATATTAAAGCGGTCGCGGTGATGCTGTTTGAAAACATTTTCAAATACGTAATTTACAGACAGAACGAATCCAGACATTAAAACAAAGAGAATGCCGCTTAACAGTAGGTTTCTATCTGATAATCTTGATTTGAAATGAACAATAACCAGTACAGCCAGGGCGATTAATATTACATATTGTGGCTGCAATACTAAGGTTAAAACAAATAAAAGAATGGTTATGAAGCCGGTCCAAACATACCATGACGGCAGCCCTTCGCGGTATAAAACGATGATGAATATACTGTAAATTAAAGCACTTCCCGGGTCCGGCTGTGGTAATATGAGGAGGATGGGTAAAAAGACAATGGCTAGTGCCTGTATTTGACGGTTAACATCCTTTAAATTAATTTGGGTATCACTTAAATATTTGGCCAATGCCAATGCGGTAGCTGCTTTAGCGAATTCGGAAGGCTGAAGTGTAAAACTTCCGATACCGTACCAACAACGTTGACCGGCGATTGTTTTCCCAAACACAAATAGTCCTGCCAACGATAATAGCGAAATACCAAAAATGATACTGGCATATTTTTCGTAAAATTTCCCATCTACATACAGTACAATAAAAATTAACGGAATGGTTAATATGATGAAAATTAGTTGTTTATCAGAAGTTCCCTCCATAGAGGATAGGGAAGATGAATATATATTTAACCAACCCATTATTACCAATAAACAATAGATAATGATGCATATCCAATCAAGATTGTTCGTTACGCTTTGGTTTTTCATTTGAAATATATAGTGTATTAATTTTCTTTAGTTGTGTCTATTGGTATCACTGGTGGGATAACAACTGTTTTACTTTTCAAAATAGAATCACTTTTTCTCAATTGTAATTTTACAATTTCAGAAAGGCCTCCTAATTTAGCATATTGTCCCTGCAAACTGGTATTGAGTATTCGAGTTTCTAAATCCGTTCTTGTGATTTTTTTTCTGAGGTATTTCTCAATCATTAAGCTGGCAATAGGACCTGCTATTGTTGCTCCAAAACCACCATTTTCCACTAGAATTGCTATGGCAATCTTTGGATTGTCTTTTGGTGCAAAAGCGACAAAAATGGAATGATCTTTTAGTTGTTCTCTTTTGCCATTTATTTTCGCGAAATTTTCGGCGGTTCCTGTCTTACCACAAATATCGATCCCTTCGACACGCAGTGAGCTCGCCGTACCTAAATTATACACGTCAAACAGACCACTGATCATTGGTTTGTAATACCTTTTGTCTATTGTGGTAACATGTTTGGTGGTAAATTTTTTATCAATGGTATGTCCTTCAATTTTTTTAATGATATGAGGCGTGTAATAATACCCTTCATTTGCAACGGTAGCCATCATATTGGCTAGCTGTATCGGAGTCATTAAAACTTCTCCCTGTCCTATTGCGTTAGATACGATTGTAGTACTGCGCCAGCCTCCATTTGGATAGATTTTTTTGTACGTTTTTGAATCCGGAATATTTCCTCTTTTACCAGTTGGTAAATCATATCCCATAAATTGTCCTAATCCAAAACTTTTTATGTGATTGCTCCAGACATCAACCGCATAAGCCGGCTTGGCATATTTGTTTATCGTTAACATGTACGCACTTGCGAAGTAAGTGTTACAGGAATTGTAAATACCATTATGCAACTGATGTGGCCCAAAACCGTGGCATTTCATGAATCGTCCTCTTGCATAACTAAAACCGTGGTGACACATAAAAGTAGTCTGTTCATTTACGACACCTTCCTGAAGTGCAACTAGTCCAGTTAGGATTTTAAATGGAGATCCCGGAGGATATTCAGCTAATAATCCTCTGTCGTAAAGCGGTTTTGCAATGGAATCATGATACAATAAGGTGTAGTTTTTGGAACGCTGTCTGCCTACAAGTATTCCGGGGTCATAAGACGGAGCGGTAACCAGCGCTAATATTTCGCCGGTTTTAGGTTCAATAGCAACTATCCCTCCTCTTTTGTTAATCATTAATTCTTCGCCATACTTTTGAAGCTCTGCATCAATAGTAAGGTTTATATCTTCTCCCTGAACCGCAATAGTATCGTATTTTCCTTCTTTGTAGGATCCGATTTCTCTATTGTATTTGTCTTTTTGAAAATATTTTACTCCTTTTATTCCTCGTAAAATATCTTCATAGCTCTCTTCAACCCCTTGTCTTCCAATTAAATCGCCGCTGTTGTAATACGGGTTTTTTGCAACCAATTTTTCGTTAACCTGAGTGATAAATCCAAAAACATTGGCGCCAAAATCCACTTCGTAATCCCGTAGGGAACGTTTTTGAAAATAGAATCCTTCGTATTTTCTAATTTTTTCCTGAAAAGCGGCAAATTCACTTTTGTTCAATTGCGGTAAAAAAACCGATGGGAGTCTTGGACTGTAAACCCTGGCTTTTGCCATTCTTTTTATAAAGTCCTCTTTTGTGATATCTAATAAAAGGCAAAATTCTGAAGTGTCTACGTCTTTTACATCTCTTGGTATCACCATGATATCATAGGAAGCCTGATTGGCCACTAATAATTTTCCATTTCGATCGTAAATATAACCCCTTTCAGGATAGTCATATTTTATTTTTATAGCATTATTGTCTGATTTCAGTTTGAACGAATCATCTATGATTTGTAAATAGAATATTCGTATTACTAGCAAGGATGCTGCAACAATGATTAAAGAAGGCAGCAATAATTTTCTCATCTTTTGTTTGGCTTAATAAGATATATTATTATAATGCAAATTAGGATTGTAAATACCGTACTTAATAATGTTCGAAGTAGGATATCCAAGATAAAGCTAAATTGGAATGCTTCCAGTACGAATAATACAAAGTGATGAATTACAACCGACATTAATATAAACGAGAATCGCTCCGGGGTTAAAACATCATTTAATTTAACAGTTTGGTATTCGTAGCTCAACCCAAATGAAAATTTAAAAATATAGGGTCTAAAATAAGCCAGAATGATACATGCTGTAGTGTGTATTCCTCCAGAATTACTGAACATATCCATAATAAGGCCCAGTAAGAAACTAGCGATCAATAATCCGGATTTATTACCGTTTACAGGGTACAGTATTATAAATAGCACATAGGGGAACGGACTGATGTAACCCAAAAAATTCATGTTATTGAATATGATAATTTGAACTGTCAATAGCAGAACAAAACGGAAAATATTGACTAACAAAGTGCTATTCATCTTTTTTTCCTTTTTCTAAATTAATAAGCTCATCCCGATTTTTACTTTTTATGATGTAAACATGACCTAAATTAGTCATGTCATTGAAAAGTTTTACGTCTAATGTATAATAATTGGTTTCTTTGGAAATATAAATTTTAGAGATCGTTCCTATATTAATATTTTCAGGAAATATGACAGATTGTCCACCCGTTACAATAGTGTCGCCTTTTCGAATAGCTGCTAATCTTGGAACATCTATCAATTGAACGAAACCAGTGCTTTTCCCATTCCAAACCAATGAACCAAAGTGATTTGATTTTTTAATTTTTGCGTTAATTTGTGATTTCTTATTTAAAATACTAATTACCGTAGCATAGTGGGGAGAAGTATTGTCAACAATTCCAACGATTCCCAAACTATTGATTACACCCATATCCGGTTTTACACCTTGTAATTCTCCTGAATTCAATGTTAGGTAATTCTCATAGACATTGTATGAATTGTGAATCACTTTTGAAACTATGATGTCTTCCGCTTTTACGCCTTTTAAACTATCTAATTTTTGTACGGCGGTTGTGTCTTTACGATTAAAGAGAAGGCTTTTTAATTCCGCATTTTCTAGTGCTAGCGCATCATTTTGAGTCTTTAAATTCAAATACTCATTTACAGAATTAATTTTTTCATAGACTCCGCCGCTTAAAAAGTTGGCGGAGCTGATTATTTTACTTCTATGAAAAGAATGAGATTGAATGGTGAGCACCAGTGAGATGCCCAAAAGCAGCAAAAACAGTAATCTATTACTGTTTTTAAATATAAAATTAAATATTTGCTGCATGTACTATTTTATTTTGTTTCAGGTTCTGTCTTAAATTTCTACTTGCAAAAACCAAACCGAAGTTTGCGTTCTATAGAATTATTTAAATTGTGCATTAAAACCTTATTTTATCAAGATACTTTTAAATTTCGCAAGGTTTTTCAGTGCCATACCAGTTCCTCTAACGACTGCTCTTAACGGATCTTCAGCGATATAAACAGGAAGATCTGTTTTTTGTGAGATTCTTTTATCAAGACCTCTTAACATAGAGCCGCCGCCTGCAAGATAAATTCCTGTATTGTAAATATCAGCTGCTAATTCCGGAGGCGTTTGGGATAAGGTTTCCATTACCGCATCTTCTATTCTTTGAATAGATTTGTCTAATGCTTTTGCAATTTCACGGTATGATACTTCTACTTGTTTTGGTTTACCGGTAAGTAAATCCCTTCCTTGAACTGACATGTCTTCCGGAGGAGTTTCCAAATCTTCGATTGCGGCTCCAATTTGAATCTTTATTTTCTCTGCAGTACTCTCTCCAACGAAAAGATTGTGTTGGGTACGCATATAATATACAATATCATTTGTAAATACATCTCCTGCAATTTTTACCGATTTGTCACAGACAATTCCGCCCAATGCAATTACAGCAATTTCAGTTGTTCCACCACCGATATCAACGATCATGTTTCCTTTAGGTTGCATGATGTCAATTCCAATACCAATAGCTGCTGCCATAGGTTCGTGTATCAAATAGACTTCTTTTCCATTTACTCTCTCACAGGATTCTTTAACCGCTCTCATCTCTACTTCGGTAATGCCGGAAGGAATACAGACAACCATTCTTAATGCGGGAGTAAACATTCTTTTCTTTAATGCCGGTATGCTTTTTATAAACATACTGATCATTTTTTCAGAGGCATCAAAATCAGCAATTACACCATCTTTCAATGGTCTTATCGTCTTAATGTTTTCATGTGTTTTACCCTGCATCATGTTGGCTTCTTTACCAACAGCAATGATTTTGCCTGAAACTCTATCACGAGCAACTATTGAAGGACTGTCAATTACGACTTTATCATTATGAATGATTAACGTATTAGCGGTACCAAGGTCTATCGCGATATCCTCGGTCATGAAATCAAAAAATCCCATAAGTTTTTTAAGGGTTAAGAAGTTATAAATTTGTGACAGGCAAAGTTAAGCAAATTAATGTTTAAAATGACGAGTTCCTGTAAATACCATTGCAACTTTATTTTCATTACAATAATTAATACTCAATTCGTCTTTTATTGATCCTCCTGGTTGAATTACAGCTGTTATTCCTGCTTTTTTGGCTATTTCCACACAATCAGGAAAAGGGAAAAAAGCATCGCTTGCCATAGACGCTCCATGTAAATCAAATCCAAAAGTTTTTGCTTTTTCAATCGCTTGCAATAAGGCGTCAACTCTTGATGTTTGCCCTGTGCCTGAAGCAATAAGTGTACCGTTTTTTGCAAAAACAATCGTATTTGATTTTGTGTTTTTACAAATTTTGGAAGCAAATATTAAATCCTGAATTTCTTGTTCGGTTGGTGCTGTAATAGTAACGGTTCTTAAGTCTTCTTTATTGTCGGTTATACTATTTCTTTCTTGAACTAAAATTCCGTTTAAACAAGTTCTTACTTGTTTTTGCGGTAAAGCTACTTCGTTTTGAACTAATATAATTCTGTTTTTCTTTTCTTGTAAAATAGTTGTGGCCTCTGTGTCATATTCCGGAGCGATAACCACTTCACAAAATAATTTATTTATTTCTATTGCCGTTGCAACATCGATTTTTGTGTTAGCAATCAAAACACCTCCAAAAGCTGAAGTTGGGTCGCAGGCTAATGCAGCTAAATAGGCTTCATTGATGTTTTTTCTGGTTGCTAAACCACAGGCATTGTTGTGTTTTAATATTGCAAAAGTAGGGCCGTCATTTTTGAATTCATTAATTAAATTCACCGCCGCATCTACGTCTAATAAGTTGTTATACGATAATTCTTTTCCGTGAACTTTTTTGAACATTGCGTCAAAATCACCGAAGAAGAATCCTTTTTGATGTGGATTTTCGCCATATCTCAAAACTTGACCGTAAGCGATGCTTTGTTTGTAAACGGTTTCGTCTGTATTGAAATAATTGAAAATTGCCGTATCGTAATGCGATGAAACATGAAAAGCCTTTGTGGCCAATAGTTTTCTGTTTGCAAGAGTAGTAGCTCCGTTTTGATCTGTAATCAAATCTAAAAGCAAGCTGTATTGATCGACCGAAGCCACAATTACAGTGTCTTTAAAGTTTTTTGCCGCAGCACGAATCAAAGAAATACCACCAATGTCAATCTTTTCAATAATCTCTGATTCACTTGCTCCTGAAGCAACTGTTTTTTCAAATGGGTATAAATCAACTATCACTAAATCAATTTGCGGGATATTGAACTCTTGCATTTGTTGCACATCACTCTCATTATCCTGACGATTTAAGATTCCTCCAAAAACTTTTGGATGTAATGTTTTTACTCTTCCGCCAAGAATGGATGGATACGAAGTTACGTCTTCAACTGGAACTACAGGGATTCCTAAATTTTTTATAAAATCTTCGGTTCCTCCAGTAGAGTAAAGTGTAACATTTTGTTCGTGCAGTTTTCTTACAATTGGTTCAAGACCTTCTTTTGAGAATACCGAAATTAATGCAGATTGAATAGTTTTTGTTGTGTTCATTGTGTAGTTATAATTATAAAGTGCAAAAATAGTTTTTTTTTGATTATAAAATTCAATGAATTTATGTAACATTATCTTAAAAAAACAGACCTATTGATAGGTGCATTTTTAAAAGGTTTATAAATTAAATTTTTTAAAAATTTACTTTAACGCAAAAACGATTTTATGTTAGTTTATCTTCGATTATTAAAAGAAAGTTTTGGTTTTGCAATGAATGCGTTGCGAAACAATAAATTAAGGACTTTGCTTTCTTTATTAGGTGTTACTATCGGTATTTTTTCAATAATAGCAGTACTTGCCGCTGTAGATTCTTTAGACAGAAAGATTACTAAAGACCTAAGCAGTCTCGATAAAAATACTATTTATTTAATGAAATTTTCTTTCGGTCCTTCCGATATTCCACAGTGGAAAAGAGAACAGTTTCCCAATGTTAAGTATGATGAATATACGTACATGAAAGGGGTTATGACTAACACAGACCAAATGGGATATCAAATTTTTACCAAAAGAGAGTCCATAAAACAGGATTCAAAAACAGTAAGTGATGTTAATATTGTTCCGGTTTCTTATGAATTTATAGATATTCAGGGGCTGGAATTTGATAAGGGAAGGTTTTATAATGAATCGGAGGCTAATTCTGGTGCTACCGTAATTGTTTTGGGAAATGAAATTGCAAAATCATTATTTGAAAATAGTGAGCCTGTCGGGAAAAACGTTCGGTTGTACGGAAAGCGCTTTACCGTTATCGGTGTTTTGAAAAAACAAGGAGCCGGACTGTTTGGTGATAGTGATGATACTTCTGCGTTTATTCCGGTAAATTTTATACGTCAATTGTATGGTGACAACAATACCGCGCTCACAAATGTAATTGTTTTTAAGCCCGAAAGCGGGATTGATATGGAAGCTTATAAAAGTGAAATATCTCAGAAATTAAGAAGTTACAGAGGGTTGAAAGCAGGAGAAATTGACAATTTTTTTATTAATGTATTTTCTGGGTTCACTGATTTTATTGATGGTATTATAGGTCAAATGAATCTTGTCGGATGGATTATCAGCGGATTTTCTCTTCTTGTAGGTGGTTTTGGTATTGCTAACATTATGTTTGTTTCTGTAAAAGAGCGTACGCATTTAATAGGGATTCAGAAATCATTGGGAGCCAAAAATAAATTTATATTGTTTCAGTTTCTATTTGAAGCGATCATACTTTCTGTAATTGGGGGGATAATTGGACTTTTATTAGTTTGGTTGATTTCAGTGGCTTTAACAAAAGCATTAGATTTTGAATTTGTTCTTGGGATGGGTAATATTATCTTAGGGACCAGTCTGGCTGCCGTGATTGGTTTGATTGCAGGAATTTTACCTGCTATTGCCGCTTCAAAACTGGATCCTGTTGAGGCCATCAGGACGGGAATGTAACGTTTAATCAGACTATAATGCGGAAAACAGAATAAAAAACGGCTTTCAAATAATTTTGAAAGCCGTTTTTTTAGTTTGTGGAATATTTAAAATAAGAATCTAAATTGCATAAAAAATCCCGATTGCCCGGGATTTTCATTTATCTGATATTGTTGTTTTGAATCAAATCAATATACAAGTTAATCTTGTCTTTCAATTCTTTTCTTGGTGTTATAAAATCTAAGAAACCATGTTCAAGAAGAAATTCAGCAGTTTGAAAACCTTCCGGTAAATCTTTACCTGTAGTGTCTCGTACTACTCTTGGTCCTGCAAATCCGATTAAAGCGCCTGGTTCAGAAATGTTAATGTCTCCGAGCATTGCATAGGAAGCGGTTGTTCCTCCGGTTGTCGGATCTGTACATAACGAAATGTAAGGCAGTTTTGCTTCGGCAAGTTGAGCCAGTTTAACGGATGTTTTTGCGAGCTGCATCAAAGAATAAGCCGCTTCCATCATTCTTGCTCCTCCGGATTTAGAAATCATCACAAAAGGCAGCTTGTTTTGAATTGCATGATCGATTCCTCTCGCGATTTTCTCTCCCACTACAGCTCCCATAGAACCTCCGATAAAGGCAAAATCCATACAGCAGATCACTACGTCTTTTCCTTTGGATTTACCAACTCCGGTACGCACTGCGTCCTTAAGTTTGGTTTTTTCCATAACATCTTTTAGTCGGTCTGCATATTTTTTTGTGTCAACAAAATGCAAAGGATCTTTAGAGGTCATATTTTTATCTAATTCAACAAATTCATTGTTGTCAAATAAGATTTGGAAATATTCTGCGCTTCCAATTCTAACATGAAAACCATCTTCGGGACTTACAAATAAGTTACGAGCTAGTTCATCGGCATCAATAATTTTTCCAGTTGGAGATTTGTACCAAAGCCCTTTTGGGATATCCATCTTGTCTTCGGTAGCAGTAGTAATCCCTTTTTCTTTTCTTTTAAACCAAGCCATTTTTCTAGTATTCAGTGTTCAGTAATCCGTTCCTGTAGTTTCCGGTTTAGTTTTCAAATCCCGATGGCTACATCGGGATTTGAAAACTTTAAACTTAATTTTATTATAGTGTATTCACATTGTTTAGGTCAGCAAATGCCTGCTCAAGTCTTGTGTTGAACGTAACTTCACTTTCGCGTAACCATTTTCTTGGATCGTAATATTTTTTGTTTGGAGCATCAGCACCTTCCGGGTTTCCAATTTGGGTTTTCAAATAATCAATATTTTTAACCATATAATCACGAATACCTTCCGTAAATGCAAATTGCAAATCGGTATCAATATTCATTTTTATTACACCGTAGCTGATACCTTCTCTGATTTCTTCCAATGTAGAACCTGAACCACCATGAAAAACGAAATCTACCGGATTTGGTCCTGTATTGAATTTGTTTTGTACAAAATCTTGAGAATTTTTTAAGATTTTTGGAGTCAATTTCACATTTCCTGGTTTGTAAACACCATGAACGTTACCAAAAGCAGCTGCAATTGTAAATCTAGGACTTACTTTTGAAAGTTCTTCGTAAGCGTATGCTACTTCTTCAGGTTGTGTGTATAATTTTGAGCTATCAACATCAGAGTTATCAACACCATCTTCTTCACCACCGGTGATTCCAAGTTCGATTTCCAATGTCATTCCCATTTTACTCATTCTTGCTAAGTATTCTTTGCAAATTTCGATGTTTTCTTCGATAGGCTCTTCAGATAAATCAATCATATGAGAAGAGAATAATGGTTTTCCTGTTTCAGCAAAATGTTTTTCTGAAGCGTCTAATAAACCGTCAATCCAAGGTAATAATTTTTTTGCACAATGGTCAGTATGTAAAATTACAGTTGCACCGTATGCTTCTGCCAAAGTGTGAATGTGTAATGCTCCTGCAATTCCACCAGCGATAGCTGCTTTTTCACCTGCATTCGAAAGTCCTTTTCCTGCATTGAATTGCGCTCCACCATTAGAAAATTGAATGATAACTGGCGCGTTTAATTTTGCTGCGGTTTCAAGAACACCATTGATGGTATTTGATCCCGTAACGTTTACAGCCGGTAATGCAAATCCTTTTTCTTTAGCATAGTTAAAAATTTCCTGAACCTGATCTCCTGTAGCTACGCCTGGTTTTATGTTGTGTGCCATTGTAATTCTTTTTAGTTATTTTTTAGTTTTTAGTTTGCAAAAATAAGAATTAATTAGCATTAGAACGGATAATTTATTCCAAAATTTAAAACAGAGTGTCCAAAATTGTATTCACGGAACCATCGCTTGTTAGTTTCGTTGGCTGGATTGTAGGTTTTAAAGCCTAAATCAAATCGAATTACAAAGAAACTTAAATCGTATCGCAACCCAAATCCAGAGCCTACCGCAATGTCTTTTAAATCATTTAAATTTTTGAAAGTGGATTTTTCATCGGTCACATTATCAAGCACATTCCAGATGTTTCCGGTATCTACAAAAAGAGCGCCTTTTAAACTGCCTAATACTTTAAATCTAAATTCACCACTAACGGCAATTTTCATATTAGCTTCGTTAAAATCATTTGAAGCGCCGCTGCTTCCCGGACCTAAACTGTAGGGTTGCCATGCTCTGTTATCATTAGAACCGCCAGAAAAATAACTTCTCGAAAACGGAACGTTGTCAGAATTACCAAAAGGAATGGCTATGCCAAAGAAGGTTCTGATAGCAAACACTTTTTCTTTTGTTAAATCCCAGTGTTTGATATAGTCGAATTCCGTTTTTAAATATTCGGAATATTCCAAATTGAATATTTCATAATTGGCATCCGAATTTTTAGGTAAACTTGCTGCTTTGGCAAGTAATGATAATAATGTTCCGGCAGATTCAATCTTCGTTCTGAAGAGATAAAAGTTGTTGTCCAGTACATCTGTTTTGGTAGTTTTAGAAAAACTATAACTTGTACCCAGAATAAAATCATTCTCTGTCAGTCTGACTCTTCGTTCTTCAATGCTTTTTATGGACGCATAATCGCCGGGGTTTGGAACAACACTGGGGTTTGGGCCTAAAACGTCATTGATAAAACTATTCGTTCCATTTTCAATAATTAAATTACTTTTGTCATCAAAATAGGTGGGATCAACGCCATAACTCGGTTTTTGAGCCAGCTCGTTTAAAGCGGTATAGGAGGATCTGTATACATTGAAATAATTTTGTGGATTTAGATTGCGTACAAATTGTGCGTTGAAAAGATCAAAGCGAGCGGTATTGTTTCTTTTTGGGGTCCAGTTGTAGGATAAGGCTCCTGTAAAATTCTCTTTGTCCAGACCAATATTTCTTTGCTTTGCGAAACCGGCAGTAATAAGAGTGGAAGGAATCATGCTTTTAGGGATGATTTTTTCAGTTCCAAAAGGGAAAAAGATTCTTGGGAAACTTAATTTTAAATCCAGTCCGTATTCTGAAACATTAAAGAAATTATTATTTGGATTTGCCAGGTCTTTTGAGGATCCTATATTTCCACGAGCAGCAATTTCTAATGTTTCGACACCTTTAAACACGTTTCTAATCGTTTCTGAAACACTCAGTCCAATACCAACGTCCTGAATATTGGAATGGGTAACATCCAAGGTGGTCCCAAAACTATATATTTTTCTTGGGGTTAAATATACTTTTGCAATTAGTGATTGAGCAGTCGTATCTCTTTTGTCCACTTCGTATTGAATGGATGGATAATTGAAAATTTTCAGATTATTCAAATATCGGGTTGTTAACACCGTTTTGTAATCTGCAAATAAGGTCCCTTTTGTAATAAAAATAGCATTTGTGATGGCACGTGCTCTGTATTTTATTTTTTCGCGACCATACAAATTGAAATTATTATAAGAAATACTATCTGTTATTTTTTGATCGTTACCATTTGGTAAATAATCAGTATAAATATTTACATCACTTATTTTATATAACTTGAAAGGCTCTGTTTTACTGGAGTCCTGTTGTTGATAAGAATAATTATTGATGATTAAATTTACGTTTGCCTTATTTACTTTTTTAATGGTGTCTAAATCAAAAGTGATGTAGTTAGGCTGAAAGTAATACGCACCATTGTTTCTAAAGTTGGTGGTAATTCTGTTTTTTTCATCTTCAAAATCGGCTGTTTTGTATTGATTTCCGGACTTAATCAGCGTTTTAGACTTGTTTATTTCATACAGGGAGTCAAGTGCCGGAGTCAGAATGGTTGCCCGTAATGAATCCAATAAATAAGGCTCTTGTGTAGTGATGGCATATTTAATTTTGGCTCTTTTAGTTTTTAAAGTGTCAATAGCGTAGGTAGCTTTAACATTAAAATAACCGTTATTAAAGTAATAGTACTTCAGTCGCAATATTGATTTGTCAGTTTTTGTCTGGTCAATAATTACTGGCGCTTCACCCGTTTTTTTTAGAAAATCATGAATTCCATGGTATAAGAACGATTTTCCAAGCCGGTCAACTTGTTTGGCGGACAGCCAATTTGATTGTCTTTTATATTTTTGTGGATTATTTGTGAACTTGGCCTGGTATGTGGAGTCTGGATTGAGATTCGCCAAATTGTATAAATTTAAGCGCAAACGAAACCCCAATAGTAAGGTGCTGTTTGGTTTTTGATACAATTGATTGAAAACAATTTCTTCTTTTGTGCTCTTGTTATTTACTAAAACTTCGTTTTTAGTAAGCAAAAGTTTGCCTTCCGGAACTCTTTTTTCAGCGTTACATGCACATATTAATATTGCAATTAGAATAAATGCTGCTATTTTTGTGGAAATGTTTTTCAAGTGTTTTAAAATATTTAATTCAAAAGTACATTATTTTATGGTTAGTAAAAACCAAATAAAACTTATAACGAGTTTACAGCAAAAAAAATATAGATTCACCAATAAATTATTTTTCGCTGAAGGGGTAAAAGTAATTCAGGAATTATTGCAGTCAAATTTTGAACTGGAACATTTGTATACGACGCAAAATGATTTTGAAGAAGTTTCAAGTGCAAAAAAAACGAGTATAGAGGAGAGTGATTTGAAAAAAATAAGTGCTCTTGCGTCACCAAATTCCTGCTTGGCAGTTTTTAAAATGCCAGCGGAGAAAAAAAGGATTGAGTCTGGATTGATTCTCGCCCTTGATAGCATTCGGGATCCGGGAAATTTGGGAACGATATTGCGCTTGTGCGATTGGTTTGGAATTCATCAATTAGTGTGTTCTAAGGAAACGGTTGATATTTATAATCCAAAAGTAGTTCAGGCTACAATGGGTTCGATCGCAAGGGTAAATGTGAGTTACGAAGATTTGGACGCTTTTATAGCGCAAACGAAATTACCTGTTTTTGGAACCTTTCTGGACGGGGAAAATATCTATAAAACCACTTTGCCCCGGCAGGGAGTCATCATTATGGGAAATGAAGCCAATGGAATTTCAGCAGCAATTGAAAAGCGGGTTAAAAGCAGACTCACCATACCTCGTTTTGGAGAAATTCAAAAGACAGAAAGTTTGAATGTAGCTACAGCGACGGCAATTATTCTTAGTGAATTTAGGAGAAATTCTCAATAAAAAGGAAAGAATGACGGGTTTTAATGAAATGTAAAATTGATAAAAACAGCTCTGGATTTTATTGATTCTATATTTCCGGTCCAGGGACTATTTGGATCTTTATCCCTAATAAGTTCGTCTTTAAGTCCAAAAACACCTCTTATAGATGGGGAAAATATAAAATAAGGTGAAAAAAAATCGATTCCCAGACCCATTTCATAGTTTGTTGTCCAGGGTTTCATTCTAAAACGTTGCGCTGAATTATCGTCTACTGATTTTGAATTACTCGATAAATTTAAAGTTGTAGACAGTCCTCCAACAATATAGGGACGAATATTTCCGGTTCTAAGCGACAAGAATTTTATGAGCAGCGGAAAATGGATATAGGTGCTGTTGACTTCTCTAAGCGCATCATTTTTCGCTGTAAAACCAGGATAATATAAATCCCTTTTAGTATAATATAAACCGGGTTCAAATCGCAAACTGATGTATTCATGAAGTTTTAAATCACCAACAATTCCTACATTAAAGCCTGTTGTTTTCTTTACTTGAATATCAGGCCCGACGGTTTTATAGTCAATTTTAAAATCATAAGAATTGAACCCTAAAAAATATCCAAAATAGAGTCTTTTATTTTGAAAATTTTCCAGGTTAATTATAGGATCCTTGCTGAACATGTTTTTGTTAAACTGTGCGAATCCGTTCAGATTGAAAGTTAGTAAAACTAAAACAATTGTTTTTTTCATCTTATTTTTTAGAAGCTGAGTAAATGGTGGCTACGCCAAATGTTTGTGGCATTGCTATAACATCTATAAACCCAATTTTTCTCAAAATATTGTTCAAAACTTCACCATATGGAAATGCAGCGGATGATTCAGATAAATAGCCGTAAGCTACATTGTCTTTAGAAAATAATTTCCCAATAAGTGGCAGTATGTTTTTACTGTAAAAAGTATATCCTTGTTTGTAAGGGGTTTTATCCGGTACTGAGGTTTCTAAGATTACAAAGACACCGTTTGGTTTTAAAACCCTTAAAATCTCTGTTAAACCTTTTTCGAGAGTTTCAAAATTTCTAACGCCAAAAGCAACTGTTATGGCATCAAAATAATCATCTTCAAAAGGCATGTTTTCAGAGTCACCTAAAATCAGTTCAATGGTATTAGACATGTTTTTTGCGGCGATCTTTTTCTTGCCCACTTCAAGCATTCCCGCAGAAATATCTAATCCAATAATTTTTTCAGCATTAGTTTGTGCCATTAAAATAGCTAAGTCGCCGGTTCCTGTTGCAATATCAAGAATTATTTTGGGATTGGATTTGGCAACAATTTTTAAAACTTTTTTGCGCCATTTGATATCAATGCCAAAAGAAATAACGCGATTAAGATTGTCGTAATTTCCAGATATGGTGTCAAACATTTTTGCAACTTGTTCTTTTTTGCCTAAAGTTGAATTTTTATAGGGTGTTATGTTTTTCGACATTTTTATAATTTCCACAAATATAATACAAACTATACAAACTAAAAATCAGTTTCAAGCATTAGAATAAACTTTCTTCTGCTCCGAAAAAGTATTGATTTTTCGTTCTTTGGATGTAATTGTAAATTAATTGCCTACAGTCGTAAATATCACTAAAAGTGGGTATTGCAACGAATGATTTTATTGTTCAATTTTACGCTGTAATATTTTAAAATATTTATCAATGATCAATAGGGATTTAATGACCCAAATCAAATGGTTGTTTCTTGCGTTAACTATATCATTTGTTCTTGTGAGCAGTTTTGAAAGTGCTATTTTACAAAATAGTGCTATAATTAAAGCGCAAAATACGTTCTTAGGATTAAATTTGTTTTTGGAAATTTTGATTTTCTTTGTCTTTAGTACCTTCGTGGTATTTGGTATTAAAGGCTTTTTTGAAATGTACTCTCAGAAAACATCAAATATTATTATCTTCATATCTGGAGTATTGTTAGTATTTGTAATTTTTATTTTGAGTTATCAAATACTGTTTCAGGAATAGTTCATTCTCCTTATCATTGTTAAAAAAAAACATCCCATTCGGGATGTTTTTTATTTTCTGGAAAAAGTTTGATACGTATAGTCGTATAGATGCTTTTCGTCTTTTGGATTAAATTCAGCTGTTGTAATTTCCCATTCTTCAAGATTGATTTCAGGAAAAAAAGCGTCCGCTTCAAAATTATGGTGCACTCTGGTAATTTCCATCCTATCCGTAAAAGGAAGCCCCAGATTGTAAATTTCTCCTCCCCCAATAATATAAGAGGTTTCGTCTTCTGGGCAAATTGCTAACGCCTTCTCCATACTGTCTACGACGATACAGCCTTCGGGTTGGTAGTCTTTTTGTCTGGATATTACAATATGAGTTCGATTAGGTAATGGTTTTGGAAAGCTCTCAAAAGTTTTCCTGCCCATTATAATATGATGTCCCGAAGTAAGTGTTTTAAATCTTTTGAAATCATTTGGAAGATGCCAGACTAATTTATTATTTTCCCCAAGCGCATTATTTTCGGCAACAGCCGCAATCATTATTATCATTGTTCTCTTGATTTTTATATAGAGGATTCTTCGTTAATTTTTGTTTCCAATTGGTCAATTTTTTTTTGTTGAAGCGTAACCAGTCGGTCTATTTGTTCTCTTTCCCAATCTTTATTCATGAAACGGTCCGTAATATATACTTTTATAAAGTGCAGGATGAAAATAAAAAGCCATATTGTAATTCCCCAAATATACCAATCCGATTCTGCGTCAATTCCAAAAAATTTATTAGATATAAATAAAAAGAAACTACCTAAGAGAAGTAAGACAAAATGAAAATACAGTCTTTTTTTTTGCTTGATTCGTCTCCTAGCATACTCATATTGTTCGTGTTGATGTTTTTCCATAGGTTGTATTTTGTTTATAAAGATAAATTTTATTTTGTAAAGGCACTATTTTGGCTGGTTATTATTTAGTAAGAAAACGTTTTCTTGTTTAGGATATAAAATTTAATGCTAGGATATTTGGGAATTCATTTAAAATTTAACATTGTTTGCGTCATTCTGCTAAAACTTCATCTGCTTTGTTGAAAGTTCATTTGAATTTATTTTCTTTGTCTCATAATTCTAAAAATGAAATAGTTATGTCAATTAAGAAACAATTTGTAAAAACAAAACCAGTTTGTAAAGTTACATTTTCAGTAGAAGCGAAGCAAGCTACATCAGCATCAGTGGTTGGTGATTTTAATAATTGGAATTTAGCGGAAGGCGCTTTAAGTAAATTAAAAAATGGAACTTTCAAAGCAACTTACGACTTAAACAAAGACGCGTCTTATCAGTTTAAATATGTAATAGATGGAGAGTTCGTTAATGAGCCAGAAGCTGATTCATTTGTATGGAATGATTTCGCCGGTGCTGAGAATAGTGTTTTATCGATCTAATCAAATATGAAAATCCGCTGTGAAGCGGATTTTTATTTTGTTTTATCAGGATTGGATTCAAACAGTTGTTGTTTTAAACTGCAACGCTTCCTTTTATGGGGGGATGTGGTTCATAACCTTCAAGTGTGAAATCTTCAAAATTAAAATCGAAAATATTTTTAATCTCCGGATTCAATATCATTTTTGGTAATGGCTTTGGCTTACGCGACAATTGTAGTTCCAGTTGTTCAAAGTGGTTGTTGTAAATATGTGCATCACCAAAAGTGTGAATAAATTCGCCTGCTTCTAATTCGCAGACTTGCGCAATCATCAGGGTCAGCAGTGCGTAGGAAGCAATGTTAAATGGAACGCCCAAGAAAATATCGGCGCTTCGTTGGTATAACTGACAGGATAATTTGCCATCGGAAACATAAAATTGAAAAAAGGCGTGACAGGGAGGCAAAGCCGCTTTATTGTTGGCTACATTTTCGGCAAAAGATTTTTTTGTGTCTGGAAGTACGGAAGGATTCCAAGCTGAAACAAGCATTCTGCGGCTGTTCGGGTTGGTTTTTAATTCCGTGATAAGTTCGGCAATTTGATCTATTTCTTCACTGTTCCAATTGCGCCATTGATGGCCGTAAACTGGACCCAAATCGCCATTGGCGTCTGCCCAGGCATCCCAAATTTTCACTCCGTTTTCTTGAAGGTACTTGATATTTGTGTCGCCTTTCAGGAACCAAAGCAATTCATAAATAATAGATTTTAGATGTAATTTTTTAGTGGTAACCATTGGGAAACCTTCACTTAAATCAAAACGCATTTGATAACCGAACACACTTTTAGTTCCTGTTCCTGTTCGATCTCCTTTTTGACAACCGTTTTCCATCACGTGTTGTACTAAATCTAAATATTGCTTCATTCGTAAGATATTAGGTGTGGGGTAATGGGTTTGGGACAGTTAAAAATCTTGTTTTAGGTTAGGGCACTTCATTTATTGGGATTTTAATGGTGCTGAACAGTACCTAAAACCTAAAGCCTAAAACCGATTTATGCTTCTCTTTTTGAAATTTCGTCTCTAATCTTCGCTGCTTTTTCGTAGTCTTCATGTGCTACAGCCTGATCCAGTAACTCATTCAACTCCTGTAAACTGTGTTTGGAATAAATATGTCCGGATTGATTCGTTTCTTCTTCACGGCCAAAAGTATCGGGATTAGAAAGGACATCATCCATTTCTTGTGAATCTTTATTGGCTTCCAATGGATTTGCTTTCAAATAGATTCCCGCTTTATCGAGGATATTTTTATAAGTATAGATTGGGGCATTGAATCGTAATGCCAAAGCAATAGCGTCGGATGTTCTGGCGTCTATTATTTCTTCAATTTTATCTCTTTCGCAAATGATGCTGGAATAAAAAACACCATCTACCAGTTTGTGAATAATGACTTGTTTAACAACGATGTCAAAACGCTCAGCAAAATTTTTGAATAAATCATGTGTCAAAGGACGCGGTGGTTTGATTTCTTTTTCTAAAGCGATTGCAATAGACTGGGCTTCAAAAGCACCTATGACGATAGGTAATTTTCGTTCTCCGTCAACTTCATTCAAAATCAGAGCATACGCTCCGTTTTGGGTTTGACTGTATGAAATTCCCTTTATGGATAATTTAACTAAGCTCATAGTTGTTAAAATGGGAAAGTACGATGTACTTATTTTTTTAATAAAAAAATTAGGTGCGCTTTTTTATTCAAAAAAAAATGCTGCCAAAAGCAAAGATACAAATATCTTATTTTTTTTGGCAGCAATTTGAAGAGATTTATTGAATTAAGACTGGTGTGCTTTAAAAACTTTCAATTTTTCAATTAATTTTGGTACAATTTCAAAAGCATCTCCTACAATTCCGTAATCGGCAACTTTGAAGAATGGCGCTTCCGGGTCGCTATTGATAACTACTTTTACCTTAGAAGAGTTGATTCCCGCGATGTGTTGAATTGCTCCTGAAATTCCTATTGCAATATACAAGTTGGTAGCAACTGGCTTTCCTGTTTGTCCTACGTGTTCTCCATGGGGTCTCCAGCCTAAATCTGAAACTGGTTTTGAACAGGCTGTTGCGGCTCCAAGTACTGAGGCCAATTCTTCAATCATTCCCCAGTTTTCTGGTCCTTTTAAGCCACGTCCACCAGATACTACAATATCAGCATCGGCAATAGAAACTTTTCCGGATCCTTTTTCTACTGATTCTACTTTTACACCAAAATCATTATCTCCAATTGTTGGATTGAAATCTTCTTCGGTTAAAGAGGAAGGATTTTCAAAAACACCATAAGAGTTTTTAGCAAGGCCAAGCACTTTTACATCAGTAGCAATTTCAGTAATATTGAAAGCTTTGTTGGAGAAAGCATTTCTTTTTACCTGAAAAGGAGCTGTGCTTACGGGTAATCCAACCACATTTGACACATATCCAGCTTCCAGAGCTACTGCTACAAGTGATGAAAGGTAAATGCTGTCCGTGGTTGAAGAAAGTAAAATCAATTTGGCACTTTCTTTTTGGGCTCCTTGCTTGATTGCGTCGGCATACGCTTTTGCAGTAAAACCTGATAATTTATCGTTGTTTACCTTTAATACTTTGTTTACTCCGTATTTTGATAGTTCCGATACATCTCCGGCATTTATGGTTACTGCTGTAACAGTTGTTCCTAATGATTCGGCCACTTTTTTTGCATAAGAAGCTAATTCAAAAGCTACTTTCTTGAATTTTCCTTCTGCGTATTCTGCGTATATTAATATTGACATATTTTCTGTTGTTTTAAATATTGAATTATAAATGTAATAGTAAACGGTAATTCCCGATTTAAAAATTTATAATTATATTACTTTCGCTTCGTTGTGTAATAAATTGATTAATTCATCTAAATTATCTGGAGAAATTAATTTCACTGCTGATTTTGGCGCTGGTTTTTCAAATTTCACCGCTTTAGTATTTACCGGAGCTTCAACGGGTTCAAGTACGGTTAAAACTTTAGATCTTGCAGTCATAATTCCTCTCATGTTAGGAATACGCAAATCTTTTTCTTCAACCAATCCTTTTTGTCCGCCAATGATTAAGGGTAAAGTAGTGCTCACTGTTTCTTTTCCGCCATCAATCTCACGAACTGCTTTTACATTAGTTCCGTCAACAGTAATGCCTGTACAAGAGTTGACAAAGTTGTAACCTAAAATGCCGGCAATCATTCCGGGAACCATTCCGCCATTATAATCAAGCGATTCTTTTCCGGCGATGATAATATCGAATGCACCGTTTTTAATTACCTCGGCAAGTTGTTTGGCAACAAAAAAACCATCTGTAGGGGTTGCGTTAACGCGAATGGCTTCATTTGCTCCTATTGCTAATGCTTTTCTTAAAGTAGGTTCCGTTTCTGGTCCTCCAACATTGACAACAGTAACTGTTGCGCCTTGCTGTTCTTGAAACCAAATCGCACGTGTTAAACCAAATTCATCATTTGGATTGATTACATATTGTACACCGTTAGTGTCAAATTCAGAATCACCATTGACGAAGTTAATCTTTGAAGTAGTATCAGGAACGTGACTGATGCAAACTAATATTTTCATAAGTATTGATTTTATTATTCGAAATTTGTTGCACAAAATTAGAATAATAATTTGAATAATTTACTATGCATGCATAATGTTTTTTAATACTATTACGTTTTCGTTATTTCGTAATAAAAACGGATATTTTTTTTGATAAGCAATTGATTGTTTATGCATTTGAATGAATTAATGAAAAAAATCCAACAAAAAGAAACCAAATTGTTGCTTTCGACTTGCCTTTTAATGTGCTTATTTAGGGGGGAAGTGGTTTGAAATGCGCCAATTCTTGTTATTATATCGATTGCGAAGCCTTTGATGGCAGTGGTATACTTGCTGTGATTCTTTTAATCACTGCAAGATATAGCATAGCGTGGGAAATAGCTCCCGATTATTTTAAAGTGATTTATGCTTTTAAGTGGTTTAAAATATTTATTTTTGCCTTTCGAAAATTACACATACAACATACAACTATGAGAACTATACAATTTAGAGAGGCCATTTGCGAAGCGATGAGCGAAGAAATGCGTCGCGATGAGTCCATATACTTAATGGGTGAAGAAGTTGCAGAATATAACGGTGCATACAAAGCATCTAAAGGAATGCTTGCTGAATTTGGTGAAAAAAGAGTAATTGATACTCCTATTGCTGAACTTGGTTTTACAGGTATTGCAGTAGGTTCCGCAATGAATGGATGTAGACCGATTGTTGAATACATGACTTTCAATTTCTGTTTGGTAGGAATTGACCAAATAATAAATAACGCTGCCAAAATGCGTCAAATGACTGGAGGACAATTCAATGTGCCTATCGTTTTTCGTGGACCAACCGCTTCGGCAGGACAATTAGGAGCGACACACTCACAAGCACTTGAGAACTGGTTTGCCAACACTCCAGGTCTTAAAGTAGTAGTTCCATCCAATGTTTACGATGCTAAAGGATTGTTGAAATCAGCTATTCGTGACAATGATCCTGTTATTTTCATGGAATCGGAGCAAATGTATGGTGATAAAGGGGAAGTTCCAGATGGTGAATATACTATTCCAATTGGTGTTGCTGATATCAAACGTGAAGGAACGGATGTAACTATCGTGTCTTTTGGAAAAATCATCAAAGAAGCTTATATCGCTGCTGATGAGCTGGCCAAAGAAGGAGTTTCATGTGAGATTATCGATTTAAGAACGGTTCGTCCTTTGGATTTCGAAACAATTTTGACTTCAGTAAGAAAAACAAACAGGTTGGTGATTCTTGAGGAAGCTTGGCCTTTTGCAAGTGTTTCTTCTGAGATTACTTATTTAGTTCAGGAACGTGCTTTCGATTTTCTTGATGCGCCTATTCAACGTATCACTACGGCTGATACTCCTGCTCCTTACTCTCCGGTATTGCTTAAAGAGTGGTTGCCAAATGCAGGCGATGTTGTAAAAGCAGTAAAAAAAGTATTGTATAAAAAATAGATTTTTTTAAGAATTTTATTTTTAGATAAACTTTAACAGTCAATAGACTTAATTTCAGACAATCTAGATTTCTAAATACCTATATTTGAAACTTCATCAATTACTTATTTGATGAAGTTTTTTTTTGAATGATTATGAAAAAGCGTTTCTTATTTATCTTATTTTTTTTGGTTGCTGCCGTCAATGCCCTTTTTGCACAAACAAAAGTCAGCGGAATTGTGGTAGACAAAACCGGCCAGCCAATTCCTTTTGCTAATGTTGTTTTTAAAGATTCGAATGAAGGAGTAGTTTCGAATGAGGATGGACGTTTTTATATTGAATCTGCCAAAACCTATACCACTTTAGTACTATCGGCGGTAGGATTTTCTGAGAAGGAAATTACTTTAAATAAAGCGGTGAATTACAATTTTAAAATTCAATTAAACGAAGCTGAAAGTCTTAAGGAAGTAGTGATTTTTGCCGGTAAAACTTCTAAAAAGAAAAATCCGGCGCTTGATATTCTTAGAAAAATTTGGGAACACAAGCGTAAAAATGGCTTGAATTTATTTGCTCAATACCAAATGGAAAAGTATGAGAAGGTAGAGTTTGATATGAATACCATTGACAGTGCTTTTATGAAAAGTAAACTGTTTAAGGGGATGGAATTTATTTTTAATCAGGTCGATACTTCAAAGATTACTGGAAAAACGTATTTGCCTATTTTTATAAATGAATCTTTATATGATGTGTATGGAGATAATAAACTAAAGAAGGTAAAAGAGAAAATGAAAGCCAATAAGACCTCCGGTTTTGAAGGGAATCAACAAATTTTGTCTTTTGTGAAAGATTTGTATTCTGATTATAATGTCTATGAAAATCACCTTACTTTTTTTGATAAAAGTTTTACCAGTCCGTTGTCCACTACCGGAATTGACGTTTATAATTATGTGTTGAGGGACAGCGCAGTTATTGATAAAAAATGGTGTTACAATATAGTGTTTTATCCCCGCCGTAAAAACGAACTGACTTTCAAGGGTGATTTTTGGGTAAATGATTCCACATTTGCTATCAAAAAAATCAACATGGCCGTTACAAAAAGTGCTAACATCAACTGGATAAAAGATATTTATTTAGAACAGGAATTCGAGGTAATCAATGATTCTGTTTTTCTTTTGACTCGGGACTATATGATGTCGGATTTTGCTTTAAACAAAAAAGAGAAATCAAAAGGACTTTATGGCAAGAGAACCTCTTTCTACAGAAACCATGAATTCAATAAAGAGAAACCTGCGTCGTTTTATAAAGAGGAGGTCAATTATGTTGATAAATCGGTTTACGATAAATCAGATGAATTTTGGCATGAAAACCGTTTCGAAAATTTGAGCAGAGATGAGTTAGGCGTTTATAAAATGCTTGACACCTTGAAGACCGTTAAAAAATTCAAACAAATAACCAGTTCGGTGATGGTACTTGCCAGTGGTTATGTCCAATTTGGTCATATTGATTATGGCCCAATTTTTTCAACATTCGGATACAATGAGGTAGAGGGTGTGCGGTTGCGCAGTGGCGCAAGAACATACTTTGGCACTGCGGATACCTGGCGATTACAAGCCTATACTGCGTATGGATTTAAGGATGATAAATTTAAGTACGGGTTTTCCGGGAAATGGATGGTAGATAAGAAAAACCGACTGATTTTATCTGGAGGAAATAGACGTGATGTGGAACAGATAGGTTCGAGTCTAACCGCGTCAACGGATGTTTTGGGTAGAAGTAATGCTTCGTCAACGATTTTTTCTTCAGGGAATAATGGCAAACTGACGAACATCAATTTAAGCACCCTTGGTTTAGAAATAGAACCGGTTAAAAACCTAACCTTTCAAACGGGATTTTCGTATCGTACATTAGCCTCTGCCTCGCCCACATTTAGTTTGGATTATTATACTGACGCGGCTCAGACCATTACTAAAAGCGATGTGAAACAATCGGAATTCAATCTTCGGGTAGATTACACCCCTAAAAGAAAGACCATTGGTTTTGCCGTAGAAAGAGATCTTGTAGACAGTCCTTTTACTGAAATTTTTGTCAACTACAGCCACGGATTTAAAGGCTTGCTGAACAGCGATTTTAAATACGAAAAGATTCAATTGTATTACAAACAACCTATAATAATAGGGCCTTTAGGGCGTTCGAATATTATTCTCGAAGTAGGGAAAACCTTTGGCACAATTCCTTTGGGACTGATGAGCGTGATCCCAGGGAATCAGACCTTTTTCTCTAACGAAAACACCTTTAGCAACCTCAATTATTATGAGTTTATATCGGATCAGTATACTACATTACAATGGAATCATAATTTTCAGGGGAGACTGTTTTCCAGAATCCCATTTATGAGAAAACTCAATTGGAGAGAAATCATTGGGGTAAAAGGAGTATATGGAACGATCTCAGACGCTAACAGAGCGATTAATGCTTCTGGTTTAACGTATAATGCGCCGGAGAATGTATATTGGGAATACCATGCGGGTATTGGGAATATTTTCAAAGTGTTCCGTATTGATTTTGCTTGGAGAGGCAGTTATTTAGATACACCGGACAGCAAAAATTTTTCCATAAAAGGATCTTTTGGATTCTTTTTTTAACAGAATGGGTTTGATTTTTATTTTGATAATAGTAAGGATATAGGCTATTTCGAACTGTACGCTATTTTTAAGGCGAAGAAAAATCGCCTGTAAAAAGGATGTCGTTACCAGCTGCTAAAAAAACTGATTATGCAACAAGCCATTGAATATCTTTTAGAAAAAGATGCCATTTTCAAAGCAATCATTGAACAATATGGAATGCCTGTTATTCCTAAGAGACCGCAAGGATTTGAGACTTTGGTGTTATTAATTTTAGAGCAACAAGTATCGATCGATTCGGCCAAAGCAACTTTTTTAAAGTTAAAAGCCAAAGAAAAGAATGTTGAGCCTAATGCGCTCCTTAGTTTATCGGATGAAGAATTTAGGAATTTAGGTGTAAGCCGTCAAAAAACTTCCTATATCAAAGCATTGTCAGCTGCAATACTGAATAAGGATATTGATTTGGAAAGTTTACCAGCCAAAACTGCTCAGCAAGTTCGGGAAGAACTCATCAAGATCAAAGGAATAGGGAACTGGACCATCGATATCTATTTAATGTTTTGTCTTCAAGCACAAGATTTACTGCCATTGGGCGATATTGCAGTAGTAAATACCATAAAAGAATTACTGGATATTCATGATAAAGAAGCAATGGAAGTTCATACTGTAAAATGGAGTCCGTATCGTTCCGTTGCCACCTATCTTTTGTGGCATCATTATTTGAATAAAAGAAATAGGACAGTGGTTTACTAAAGTGCTGCTGGTTAAAATTTAATCAACAGATAACCTGAATTTTTTATTGTTGAAAGGGATTCTTTACTTATTTTTGCACCCATAAATATAGAAAAGAAAAACTAAAATGACTGCAGACAAATTAACAACTTTCGATGTCTTAATCGAAATACCAAGAGGAAGTAGAAATAAATACGAATATGATTTCGAAATAAAAAGAATGCGTTTTGACAGAATGTTATTCTCGTCAATGATGTATCCGGCAGATTACGGATTTATCCCTGAAACATTAGCGTTGGACGGAGATCCATTAGATGTTTTGGTTTTAGTAAACGAACCTACTTTTCCTGGATGCGTGATGGAAGTAAAGCCGATCGGTGTTTTCCATATGGCAGATGATAAAGGACCGGATGAAAAAGTAATCTGTGTACCAGTTTCAGATCCAATTTGGAACTCATTAGAAAACTTATCTGACATTAATCCACACTTGCTAAAAGAAATTGAACATTTTTTCCAGGTTTACAAAGATCTTGAAAACAAGCAAGTTGATGTAGAAGGTTGGGGAGATGTAAATGAAGCGTTTGCCATTATCAAAGAATGTACGGAGCGTTTTAATCAAATTGAGAATAAACCAGAAGGATTATTTAGTATTAAATAATTTTCGCCTATAATTTTTACAAAAAAAGCAATATTCCGTTAGGAGTATTGCTTTTTTGTTTAAATTCGTTTCGTAACATTACTAATAGTAACCAAAAACCAAAGAGAATTTATGAATACAATAATGATTTACTTGCCAATAGTTATGGCAATTGTAGGACTACTGTTCATGTGGGTTAAAAGAGCTTGGGTATTAAAGCAAGACGCCGGGGATGGTAAGATGAAAGAGATTTCAGATTATATTTACGAAGGTGCACTAGCTTTCCTTAAAGCAGAATATAGGTTGTTGGCTTTCTTCGTTGTTGGAGCAAGCATCGTTTTAGCCGGAGTTTCATTTGTCGTTCCGACAACACATATATTAATAGTAGTTGCTTTTGTTTTCGGAGCATTTTTCTCAGCCCTGGCTGGAAACATGGGGATGAAAATTGCAACAAAAACCAATGTTAGGACAACGCAAGCCGCCCGTAGCAGTTTGCCTCAAGCCTTAAAGGTTTCTTTCGGTGGCGGAACAGTAATGGGATTAGGTGTTGCCGGTTTAGCCGTTTTGGGCTTAACTTCTTTCTTTATTTTCTTTTTCCATTTCTTTATGAATGGCGTATGGACTTCTTCTGAAGACATGACCAAAGTTTTAGAGACGTTGGCAGGATTTTCTCTTGGAGCGGAGTCTATCGCTTTGTTTGCTCGTGTTGGCGGTGGAATTTACACAAAAGCTGCCGATGTGGGTGCTGATTTAGTTGGTAAAGTAGAGGCTGGAATTCCAGAAGATGATCCCCGTAATCCTGCTACAATTGCCGATAATGTCGGAGATAATGTGGGTGATGTTGCCGGAATGGGTGCCGATTTATTTGGTTCTTATGTAGCGACAGTTTTGGCTGCTATGGTGCTAGGGAATTATGTTATAAAAGACATGGGCGGGAAAATTGAAGATGCTTTCGGTGGAATTGGACCTATTTTATTGCCAATGGCTATTGCTGGTTTTGGAATATTATTTTCTATCATCGGAACGACACTGGTTAAAATTACAGATCAGAATGCCAAAGAAAAACAAGTGCAAAAAGCATTAAACATTGGAAACTGGGTTTCAATAGCTTTAACGGCAATTGCTTGTTTCTTTTTAGTTCAGTATATGTTGCCTACAACCATGAAAATGGAATTTTTTGGAGAAGGAATACAGGATATTTCATCGATGAGGGTTTTCTATGCAACGATTGTAGGATTAATAGTTGGTGCCGTGATTTCATCAGTAACGGAGTATTACACCGGATTAGGAACAAAACCAGTAATGGCTATTGTACAAAAATCAAGTACTGGAGCCGGAACAAATGTAATTGCTGGTTTGGCGACCGGAATGATTTCTACATTTCCAACCGTTTTATTATTTGCCGCTGCTATTTGGACTTCTTATGCTTTTGCAGGATTTTACGGTGTGGCATTAGCGGCTTCAGCTATGATGGCAACAACGGCTATGCAGTTGGCAATCGATGCTTTTGGACCAATATCGGATAACGCAGGGGGGATTGCTGAAATGAGTGAATTGCCAAAAGAAGTTCGTACAAGAACAGATATTTTGGATTCTGTAGGAAATACTACAGCTGCAACAGGAAAAGGTTTTGCAATTGCTTCGGCTGCATTGACTTCATTAGCTTTATTTGCTGCCTATGTAACTTTTACAGGAATAGACGGCATTAATATTTTTAAAGCGCCTGTTTTAGCGATGCTGTTTGTCGGAGGAATGATACCTGTTGTTTTTTCTGCCTTAGCAATGAATTCTGTTGGAAAAGCGGCGATGGATATGGTATACGAGGTGCGTCGTCAGTTTAGAGAAATTCCAGGAATTATGGAAGGAACCGGAAAACCGGAATATGCTAAATGTGTTGATATTTCAACCAAAGCAGCGTTACGCGAAATGATGTTGCCAGGAATTTTGACTATTGGTTTTCCAATAGCAATTGTTTTACTAGGTAAATTAGTTTATGGCGACAATAACCAGTTAATCGCTGAAATGTTGGGCGGTTATATGGCAGGAGTTACCGTATCGGGTGTGCTTTGGGCAGTTTTTCAAAACAATGCGGGTGGTGCCTGGGATAATGCCAAGAAATCTTTTGAAGCGGGAGTTATGATTAATGGTGAAATGACATACAAAGGTTCTGATGCGCATAAAGCCGCTGTGACCGGAGATACTGTTGGAGATCCTTTTAAAGATACTTCAGGGCCGTCGATGAATATTTTGATCAAATTAACCTGTCTGATTGGTCTTGTAATTGCACCAATTTTAGGTAATGGAAGTCATACCATTTCGGATATAGCTTCTTGTTGTGCTGCTTCCGAAAGGTGTACTTCAATGTCTGCAGCCGAATGTATCGCTAAAGGATGTACAAATAAAACGTGTAAATATAGAAATGCTGCAGCACAATCGACCCAGGTAGTTTCGAAAGAAATTTCAATTCAAAAAACAAGTGTGGACGGAAAAGTAAAAGCTACGATTAAAACAACCATAAACGGTACCGTAGCTATCCACAATTTTGAAGGAACTGATGAAGAAGTTCAGGCAAAAATTGATGCTTTGAAATAAAAGATTTTGTTGTTGAAATAGTAAATGCCCTGCAATAATTGCAGGGCATTTTATTTATGGTACTATAGGTATTGATTTTCTTAAATATGCCATTGCCTCATTTAATGCAGATACCAAGATCTTCCGAAGTATTCCATTGCCCCATTTGATACTGAAGATCGCAATAATGGAGTTCCATAAATTTGCGAGGCCTTTTTTTATTCTACTTTAAAACAATCCATGCAACTCGGCATCTATGCGATTAAAAATGTTTCCTAAATCTTCTGGATTGTCAACAAAGTTAATATTATCAACATCAATAATTAATAATTTTCCTTTACTATACGTATGAACCCAAGCTTCGTAGCGTTCATTCAAACGGCTTAAATAGTCGATTGAAATAGAGTTTTCATATTCCCGTCCACGCTTATGAATTTGTCCTACTAAATTTGGGATAGAACTTCTTAAATAAATCAATAAATCAGGTGGTTTTACCAATGATTCCATTAATTCAAAAAGGGTAGAATAATTCTGAAAATCACGATTCGTCATTAAACCCATCGAATAAAGATTGGGAGCAAAAATATGGGCATCCTCATAAATTGTTCTGTCTTGAATAATTTTCTTACCGCTTTCACGAATTTGCATCACTTGACGAAAACGACTGTTCAAGAAATAAATTTGTAAATTAAATGACCAACGCTCCATTTGATGATAGAAATCATCTAAATAAGGATTGTCCACTACATCTTCAAAATGAGGTTCCCATTTAAAGTGTTTTGCCAATAGTTGCGTCAAAGTTGTTTTTCCTGATCCAATGTTTCCTGCTACTGCTATGTGCATTACGGTATTATGATTTTATAATTTGTAATTCCTTCTGATGTAAAAATAGATAAAATTTGGCCTTTGTAACAGAATTTTTTAAACGTTTTTTCTAAAATTTCAATTTCAAATTTTTGACCCTTTTCGGCATCTTCAAGAATCAGGACATTGTTCTTAGAAATGATAAATTGATTCGCGTTGATAATTGCTATCGAATCAAAATCGGAGATTTTTCTCTTCTTTGTTATTTTTCCAAAAATAGTGCAGGAGTACCAAGTGTTTTTTTCATCGATCCAGTAAAAAGTATTAAAATCAGACTGATAATAGATAATGCTTTCCGGAAATGAAGTTGAAATGTTTTTGAAGTTATTTTTTAAATAGTCGTACAGTCCAATTTGCTGATTCAAACTATTGTAAATCCACAATTGGTTTTGAGCAGCTATTCCGATAGCATTTGCAACTATTGGAATGGTGTTTTCTGAAAAATTTATTTTTTGAGTTTCGTTCAGCTGATTGTCCAGTAAGATAACGGTATTGAAATTTTCGTAAAACAAAACAATTTTTAAAGGATTTAGTAAATCTACTTTCGTGATTTTGCCCAAAGAAATGTTTTTATACTCTAAAGTTTTGTTGTCTTTTATTTTAGAAAAAACATTGTCCTTAAGGGTGTAATAATAGCCAAATTGATCGTATCCTAAAAATTGATCCGCATCAATGCTTATATGATTTATCTTCAATGCAGGGAGTTTTTGATTTTGACTTAATGCAATTGAAAATGATCCGATAAATAGGAAAGTTATAATTTTTTGGTTCTTCGCCTAAATTAGTGGAAAGTCAAAAAATGACCTAATTTTAGGGCATGGAATTAGACGGATTGGGAGTTTTGTTAGGAGTTAAATCTCCATGGGTTTTAAAAAAGATAG